>JAGXFI010000078.1 GCA_024637305.1 Sulfitobacter sp. | reverse complement strand
CATTGCATTCTCATTCGGTGAAGGCAGCACGGGCACGAGCGAGCGTGATAGCGGGCCGAACAGCGAAGGCTCCGCCGCTCTTGATCTCATCGAGGCCCCTGAAGCCACGCCAATTCCACAGAACATGGCCGCACAAAGCGGTGTCGATATTCGTCTTTGAGGAGCAGAAAATGCCCGACCCCATCACAACCGCGACTTCGGTCACGCCCTTGACCCCTCCGGTATCGCAGTCCACCAAAGCGGGATCAGCTCTATCGTCTGATTTTGAAACTTTTCTGCAAATGCTAACCGCGCAAGCCAAGCATCAGGATCCTCTCGAACCGATAGATTCGTCCGAATATGCGGCGCAGCTTGCGCAATTCTCGATGGTCGAACAGCAGGTCATGTCGAATGATCTGCTTTCAGCACTGACCGCGCAGCTTGGTGCCGGGAATATGGCGCAGATGTCAGGCTGGATCGGTATGGAAGCAAGAACAACCGCTCCCGTTCCGTTCGATGGCAGGCCGATCATTGTCAGCCCGAACCCTGCTGCTGTCGCGGACGAGGTGAACCTTGTCGTCTATGACAGCACGGGCGCAGAGGTGCAGCGCAAGACGATACCCGTGTCCGCTGATCCAGTCGAATGGGCTGGAACAAAGGCCGATGGCACATCCTTTGACTCCGGCCTATACAGCTTTCAGGTAGAAAGTCGCGCGAATGGCAAAGTGCTGCTCGCAGAGCCGGCTGAAACCTATGCCCGCATTACCGAGGCGCGAATTCTCGACAACGAGACTCTTCTGGTCCTCGAAGGTGGTTCGGCGATACCGGCAAGCAGCGTGTCCGGATTGCGGGAGCCGCCCGCGATCTAACGGTCCGCAAGCATGAACGCCGCATAGGCACCCGGCATCACCAGCCGACGGAAACGGCCCAGTTCAAAACGCTTCAGGGGTTGCCGCATAGCGTCAGGGTAGCGCAACGTCGGCGTCTTGCCTTGCACAAGATCCGCCAGCAAAGCCCCGGCATAACTGCCCATCGCGACGCCATTTCCATGATAGCAAAGACCGGCGAACACACCTGAGGAGCCGGGTAGCGCACCGACGAATGGCAGTCCGGACCGGGCAAGGCAAACCATGCCAGACCAGTTATGAGGGGTCTCGACTGATCTCCAAGCAGGAAACATTTGCTCGAAATGTATTCTTGTTTTTCGTCGCGCCCGCTGTTCCGAAGCGGCACCGCTCATAAGCCCGCCGCGCATCCCGAACAGGAAACGTCGGTCAGGCATGAGACGAAAATAATGCAGAAGATGCCGTGTGTCATAGGCCATTTGATCGCTGTGCCATCCTTGTGCAGCAATCTCTGCATCGGTCAGCGGCCGCGTGACAAGGACGTTGGACTGACTGGGCAGATAGCGCCCCGAAAGCTCCGCTGGCAAGTCATCCGAGGAATAGCCATTGGTCGCAATGAGGATGCGCTTTGCATTGATCTGGCCATGCCTTGTCACCACGCAGTTGTCGCCGATGGAAACGACGCCGCTGTTTTCATAGATCACGGCACCCGATTCTTCGGCTGCTGCAGCAACGCCTGCCAGATACTTCCGCGGATTCAGGCCAAAGCCCGCGCGGATCGTAAGGGCTCCGTGGAAAGGGCCATTCAACCCCTGGGCAGGCAGGTCACGTCGTTCTGTCAACTCGACGGCAACATCGTAATCCCGGGTTACCGTCTCGGCACGAATTTGGAAATCCTCCATGTCACGGGGGCGATGCGCCAGCTTGGTCTCTCCATAAGAATGGCGGTCCACATCCAGCCCCAACCGGTCGATCAACCCCGCCACCAACGCGATCGCCTCCAGTTCCGTCTTGCGATATTCGGCGCGCCCTTCGGGGCCAAAGCGGCGATCCAACGCGGCGTTATCCTTGATCCCTCCACCCAGACAGCAAAACCCGCCGTTTCGCCCAGATGCCCCCCAGCCGATCTGCGCAGCCTCTACGACAGCGACGGAAACGCCCTGCTCCGCAAGGTGGAGCGCGGCGGAAATCCCGGTAAATCCGCCGCCGACAATTACGATATCAAATTGCTTGGTGCCCCTCAGAACAGGCCGCTGGGGTATGTCGCAGGTTTCGTCCCACCAGCACCCTGTGCGCGGACCCGCAGAATAGGCAAAGCTGCCGAATAGCCGTTTCACGCCGGACGTTCCGCCGCCTGCTCTTCGCGTTGCATGCGGAGCGAATTACGCTTGGACACCAACGATGCCGTAATCACACCCACGGTCACAATCCCGATCATGATCGTGGACAGCGCGTTGATCTCGGGCGAAACGCCCAGGCGCACAGCACTCCAGATCTTGATGGGAAGCGTGGTAGAAGACGGGCCGGATACGAAAGACGCAATCACAAGGTCATCCAGACTGAGCGTGAAAGCGAGCAACCAACCGGAAATTACCGCCGGTGCGATGATCGGTAGTGTCACAAGACGGAAAGCGTCAAATGCAGAACACCCCAGATCGAGCGCGGCTTCTTCCAAAGAGCGGTCAAAGCTGATCAGCCGCGAAGATACGACCACAGAGACGAAACACATTGAAAACGTTGTGTGCGCCAAGACGATTGTCATGACCCCACGGTCCAATCCGATGCTGATGAACAACAACAGCAACGACAGGCCGGTGATTACTTCGGGCATCACAAGCGGCGCGTATATCATGCCGGAAAACAGCGTTCGCCCCCAGAAACGCCCGCTGCGGACCAGCACATAGGCAGCCATCGTTCCGAGAACCGTGGCGAACGTCGACGAGATTACAGCGACCTTGAGGGTGACCCAAGCCGCGTCCAGAAATGCCTCGTTCTGAAAAAGCGTGCCGTACCATTTGGTCGAGAACCCTGCCCAGACAGTCACCAGTTTGGAGGCGTTGAAGCTGTAGATAATCAGCAGCACCATTGGCAAGTAAAGAAAGGCGAACCCAAGCGTCAGCGATGTGACATTGAACCAGCTCAGTCGTTTCATTGTTCTGCCTCCGCCTGCCGTTGCTGGTTACGCTGGAACAGCACGATGGGCACTATCAGGATCAGCAGCAGGATCACCGCAACAGCACTTGCCACCGGCCAGTCGCGGTTGTTGAAGAATTCCTCGAACAGCACCTTGCCGATCATCAGCGTCCCCGAGCCACCCAGCAGCGAGGGAATCACGAATTCGCCCAGCGCCGGAATAAAGACAAGGAAGCACCCCGCGATGATGCCATTCCGGGAAAGCGGGATCGTCACCAGCCAGAAAGCGGTCAGGCGTGAACAGCCCAGATCTTCGGCGGCCTCGATCAGGCTGTCATCCATCCGGTCAAGCGCCGCATAGATCGGCAGGATCATGAAAGGGAGATAGGTATAGACAATGCCGATATAGACCGCCGTCGTCGTATTCAGGATCGTCAAAGGTTCGGAAACAAGGCCCAACCACAACAGAAATTGGTTTAGTACGCCCTCGTTGCTGAGGATGCCCACCCAAGCGTAAACCCGGATCAGAAAGGACGTCCAGAACGGCAGGATCACCAACATCATTAATGTCGCCCGCCATTCCTGCGGGGCGCGGGCCATGCCGTAAGCAATCGGATAGCCCACCAACAGCGTCATTAAGGTTGAAAACAAAGCGATCTGAAGACTGCTCAGGTAGGCTTTGTAGTATAAATCGTCGGTCGTAAGGAACACGAAGTTCTCAAAATCCAGCCCCGCTATCAACGCTGCCAGCCCATCGTTCAGAGTTGGCGTGTAGGGAGGAATGGCCAGCGCCATATCCGACAGCGAAATCTTGAAGACGATCAGGAACGGAATCAGGAACAGCGTCAGAAGCCATGCATAAGGTACTGCAATAAGAGCGACGCGGCGCATCAGACGAACCCGCTCATTGGTCCAACAACACGCCGGCGGTCGCGCTCCAACTGATCCACACGGGGTCTTCCCAGGTAAAGTTGCGCCGGGAGATTCGCCGGGTGTTGGCCGTTTGCGCCTTGATGATCTGGCCACCGGGCAGTTCGACGTGGTACGTGCTGAGGTTGCCTAGATACGCGATGTCGAGGATTTTGCCCTGCACTGCATTCTCTGCATCCTCTGGTTTGGTCGGGCTGATCAGAATTTTTTCGGGCCGGATAGCAAGGTGACATTCCTGCCCGTCTGAAAACGGCTTTGCCGATGTGGCAAGGACGGGGGGTTGGTTAACGGCCCAATCGACATGATACCGTTCGTCGCCGGCCGATTTCACCGTACCCGTCAGAATGTTCACGTCCCCGATAAAGTCTGCAACGTAGACAGAGTTGGGTGCCTCGTATATCTGCGCAGGCGTGGCCACCTGTATGATGCGGCCCTCGTCCATGACGGCGACGCGGCTGGCCACGGTCATCGCCTCTTCCTGATCATGTGTGACGATCACGAATGTGGTGCCCGTGGTTTCTTGAATATCCATCAATTCAAACTGCGTGTCCTGGCGCAGCTTCTTGTCGAGAGCACCCAGGGGTTCGTCCAGCAAAAGCAGCTTGGGCGCTTTTGCCAGCGACCGTGCCAGCGCAACCCGCTGACGCTGACCGCCCGAAATCTGATGTGGCTTGCGTTGTGCGAATTTCTCCAGCCGCGTTAGTTTGAGCATCTCGTCGACCCGCGCGGCGATCTGTTCTTTGGGCATGGAGCCCCGCTTGAGCCCGAAAGCGATATTCTCCCAAACGCTCAGGTGTGGAAACAGCGCATAGGACTGAAACATCATGTTCACCGCGCGCTTATTTGGCGGTACTCGCCCGATGTCCTGTCCCGACAGCTCTATTCGTCCGTCACTGACGGTTTCAAAGCCTGCCAGCATCCGCATCATTGTTGTCTTGCCGCAGCCCGACGGCCCCAGCAGGGCAAAAAATTCCTGAGCGTAAATATCCAGCGTCAGATCGTCGATGGCGACGAAATCCCCGAACCTCTTTGTGACATTCTGGAACCGGATAAGCGGCTTTTCATTGGGGTCTTCCCAAGGCGCAAAAACTGTCTCGCTCACAGGGCGGTATTCCTTTGGCTTGTCCGCACTGAACGGCGGACGAAAAGGGCGGCACAAACACGCGCCGCCCCCCGTTATCCCAGTCTCAGGTGCCGGACTTGATTTTTGTCCACATCCGAGTGACGACTCGCTGCACTTTCGGACCATAAGGCGACGTCGTATAGAGGTTTTCCAGCGTGTCCGCGTTTGGATAAATCGCAGGGTCGCCGATCACGTCTTCCTCAAGGAATTCCTGGCTGGCCTCGTTGCCGTTGGCGTAATAAACATAGTTCGACGCCGCTGCCATATTCTGCGCATCCATGATGAAGTTCAGGAATTTATGCGCGCCCTCCGGGTTTGGCGCATCCACGGGAATGGCCATGTTGTCGAACCACATCAGCGCCCCTTCGCTCGGCGCGTTATATTCAATCTCGACCCCGTTGTCGGCCTCTGCAGCACGATCGCGCGCTTGAAGGATGTCACCGGACCAGCCGAACGCCACACAGATGTCCCCGTTCGCCAGCGCGTTGATGTATTCAGAACTGTGGAATTTTTGGACATAGGGTGCAACAGCGGTCAAAAGCGGCTCAACCTTGGCAATGACCTCGGGGTCCTGACTATCGGGATCTTCGCCGATATAGGCCAGCGCCGCTGGGATGATTTCTACCGGGGCATCCAGAAAATGCACACCGCAGGACGCGAGCTTTTCCATGTTTGCGGGATCAAAGATCAGGTCGAGCGAGCCAATCGGTGCGTCGTCGCCCAGCGCTTCGCGGACCTTTCCAACATTCACGCCCAGACCGGTCGTGCCCCACATGTAGTTGATGGCGTATTCGTTGTTGGGGTCATATTTGGACACCCGGTCGTTGATAACATCCCACATGTTGTCCAGGTTGGTCAGTTTGGATTTGTCCAGCTTTTGAAAAGCACCCGCGCTGATCTGGCGTTGCAAGAACGTACCCGACGGCACAACGACATCATAGCCTGACCCGCCCGCCAGCATTTTCGTTTCCAACACTTCGTTGCTGTCGAAGACATCATAGATCAGATCGATACCGGTCTCTGACTCGAATTTTTCAAGCAAGGATTCGTCGATATAGTCTGACCAGTTGTAGACCCGGACTTCTTCGGCGATTGCGGTGCTTGCCAGCAATGCGGCGGCAATGGTGCCGCCAAGAATGCGATATGTCATGTAGTACTCCCGTTAGTTAGGTCGGGTTGATCCCGGCCTTTGGCTAATTTGATCAAGTTTTGCCAGTTGCGGCAAGATGGTTTATGGTTTCACGGGCAAAGGAATGGTGCAAGGTGCCTCAAAATGATGAATGGTTGTGCGAACGATGGGACTGGAAATCGACATAACGACAGGTGACACTGCCGCAAAGCCGACGGCGCACCACCGCGCCTATCAGCAGTTGCGCGGTATGGTGCTCTTTGGCGACCTTGCGCCAGGACAGGCCGTGACAATTCAAGGGCTGATCGACCTGCTTGATGCCGGAATGACTCCGGTGCGCGAAGCGCTGCGCCGCCTAACCTCTGAGGGTGCGCTGATCCAACAGGGCAACCGTCGCGTCAGCGTGCCTGTTCTCACCGCAGATTGCGTCAGCGAACTTGGTTTTATGCGAAAAAACCTGGAACCGGAGCTTGCCCGACGCGCCGCACGATTGATCGACAGCGATGATTTGACCCGACTTGTGGGCATAGACGAACACCTAAACAGCGCAATCGCACGCGGCGATGTCGGGGGATACCTGACCCAAAACTACCGTTTCCACGCAGAGATCTATCGCGTGGCGAATGCGCCCATCATGACCGCGACAGTCGACCGTCTGTGGATGCGATTCGGGCCTTCGCTGCGGGTGGTTTGTGGTCGCTCGGGAACGCAAAACCTGCCGGACAAACACGCCGAATTATTGGCGGCGCTCGCGCGCAACGATATTCCCGCCGCCGCACATGCAATGGCGCAGGATGTCGAGCAAGGCATGCGTCAGATCAAATCGGCGTTGGGCAATATCACCTGAGAACCGATTCGATTGACTCTGCCAAATTTGATCATATTCTGCCTCGAACCCGTTTTTTCATAAGAGGTGCGCCATGACGACTGTATCGAACCATCTGCCGACCGCCGAATTGCAGGCGCTTGATGCCGCGCATCACATGCACCCCTTTACCACCAACGACGAACTCGCCGCAAAAGGTGCCCGTGTCATTACCCGCGCCAAAGGCATTTTTCTGACCGACAGCGAGGGGAATGAAATTCTGGACGGGATGGCTGGCCTATGGTGCGTCAACCTCGGCTACGGTCGGGAAGAGTTGGTGAATGCCGCCACCCGCCAGATGCGGGAACTCCCCTTTTACAACACGTTCTTCATGACCACCCACGTGCCTGCGATCGCGCTGGCAAATGAGCTGGCAAAGCTGGCCCCGGACAACCTGAATCATGTGTTCTTCGCCGGATCAGGATCTGAAGCGAATGACACCAATATACGCATGGTGCGGACGTATTGGGCTCAGAAAGGTCAGCCGGAAAAGAGCCACATCATTAGCCGCAAGAACAGCTATCATGGCTCTTCGGTCGGGTCGGGATCATTGGGCGGCATGACGTACATGCACGCGCAGGGCGGCTTGCCGATCCCTGGTATCCACCACATCGGGCAACCTGACTGGTGGGCCGAAGGCGGGGATCACACCCCCGAGGCGTTCGGACTTGCCCGCGCGCAGGAGCTTGAAACGATGATCCTCGATCTTGGTGCCGAAAAAGTCGCTGCCTTTATCGGTGAACCGGTGCAGGGTGCCGGTGGCGTGATCGTTCCACCCTCGACCTATTGGCCAGAAATCCAGCGTATCTGCGACAAATACGATGTGCTGTTGATCGCGGATGAGGTCATCTGTGGATTTGGGCGCACCGGCAATTGGTTTGGCTCGCAAACGATGGGGATCAAGCCGGACATCATGACGATCGCCAAAGGGCTCAGCTCCGGCTATGCACCGATTGGCGGGTCGATCGTTTCCGACGAGATCGCCGAAGTGATCAACGCCGGCGAATTCAACCACGGCTACACCTATTCAGGCCATCCGGTCTGTGCCGCCGTGGCGCTGGAAAATCTGCGTATCCTGCAAGAGGAAAACATCATCGACCATGTGCGTGACGTCGCGCATCCAGCGCTGAAGGCGGGTCTGGACAAGCTTGCCGAGCATCCGTTGGTCGGCGGGGTAAACCTTTCGGGCTTGATGGGATCGCTGCCCCTGACCCCCCACAAGGAAAGCCGGGCGAAATTTGCCGGCCAAACCGGAACAGTCGGCTATATGTGCCGCGAAAGGTGCTTTGCCAACAATCTGGTGATGCGCCATGTAGGGGACCGGATGATCATCTCTCCGCCGCTTGTCATCACAGAGGCCGAGATCGAGGAATTCATGCGTCGCGCCAATAAAGCGCTGGATGAGACCTATACGGCGCTGAAAGATAAGGACATGCTCAAGGCGGCCTCCTAAATCAGCCGCTGGCCAAGCCGTTCCAGCATGCCCACGCATTGCTGCAACTGATCAAGGCGGATGAATTCGTCCGCCTTGTGGGCTTGCTCGATGGATCCGGGACCACAGACGATCACGTCCATGCCGGTTTGTTGAAACAGCCCGGCTTCGGTTCCGAAAGGTACCACATCTGCACCATTTGCACCCAGCAGGCCGGCAATCAGATCTCGTGCGGCGTTTTCGGTCATCGGTTCCAGGCCGACGACCTCTCCCATGACTTCGGTGGTGATATCCGCAGCCGGATGAACCGCCCGCATCGCGGGAAGCAATTCAGTCTCAACAAAGTTGTTCAGCGTCGATCTGACGTGATCAAAATCGCTGCGCTGGACCGGACGGAATTCCCAATCGACCTCCGCCTGTTCGACGATGACATTATGCATGAAACCGCCTTCGATGCGGCCAATGTTCAGCGTCGTTTCCGGCGGCTCGAAGCGGCTATTCCGGGGCGCACGCGCGCGCAAATCCTCGCGCAGCGCCATCAACCGTGCCACGTAACGCACAGCGTATTCCGCCGCATTAACCCCCGCAGCAGGGTCGGATCCGTGACCCGCCAGCCCCCGGAACCGCGTGGTGTATTCGCAGCATCCCTTATGACCTTCGATAACCCGCATCTCTGTAGGTTCCCCGATGATTGCCATTTCGGGGCTTAGACCCAACCGCTGCAATTCGGGAATCATCGCCTGCGCGCCCAGACATCCGACCTCCTCGTCGTGGGTGAACGCAAAGTGAATGGGCCGCCGTAACGGCAGCGCTGCATAGTGCTGCGCCATGATAACCGCCGCCGCGACAAAACCTTTCATATCGCAAGCGCCACGCCCAAACAGTTGCGCATCGTCGCTCGTCATCTCGAACGGAGGACGGGTCCAGGTCTGTCCGTCGACCGGCACAACGTCGGTATGACCGGACAGCATGATGCCGCCCTGCTCTTCCGGTCCCAAGGTAGCAAAGAGGCTTGCCTTGCTCCCGTCATCATCTGCGAAGACGTGACATCGGGCACCCAGGTCGTCGAACCGCGACGCCAGCGCGTCGATCATTGCCGTATTGCTGTGAGACGAGATCGTGGGAAAGGCGATCAGATCCCCCAGCAATTCGACCGTTCGCGCCAACGCCGTCATGACTTTACAAACAGCTTGCGTGGCCGGTTGCAAAACGTCTCTGCCGGTCCCTCGGCGCGGATCCGAATGCTTTCAGTAATCTCGATGCCCCAATCCTTCATCCACAGACCGGGCATGAAATGGAAAGTCATGTCAGGCTCCAACAGGGTGGTATCCTCGCTTCGCAGCGATATGGTGCGTTCTCCCCAATCGGGTGGATAGCTCAGACCGATCGGATAGCCGCAGCGCGCGCCGCGCTCTATCCCTGCGGCCTCAAGCGGTTTGGCAAGCGCATTTGCAATATCGCAAGCCCGGTTTCCCGCACGTGCCGCATTTAATCCGGCCTCCAGCCCTTCGATCAATGCGGCCTCTGCGCGCCGGAGGTAATCAGGAGGCTCCCCCAGAAACAAGGTCCTGCTAAGCGGTGCATGATAGCGCCGATAACAACCTGAAACCTCAAAGAATGTCGCCTCCCCCATTGCAAACGGCCGACCGTCCCACGTCAAATGCGGGGCTGCGGCGTCGGAACCTGAGGGCAAAAGCGGCACGATTGCGGGATAGTCGCCCCAGGCACCATCGACCCCGCGGATGGCATCGCGATAAATCTCTGCCACGATCTCGTTCTTTGGCACGCCCGGTTCAACGCGTTCCAGTAGACCGTCAACGATCTTTTCCGTAATGGCGGCAGCCTTGCGCATGTAGGCCAGCTCCGGCGCGGATTTGACCGCTCGCTGCCAGTTGATCAACGCCGTTGCGTCGGCAAACTTTGCATTTGGCAGGCTCTCGACAAGCGATGCGTGCGCCTTGGCCGAGTAGTAATAGTTGTCCATCTCGACTCCGACACGCTTGGCATCAAGCCCAAGCTCCGCAAGCACACGTGCCAGATCCTGCATCGGATGCCGCTCCGTCGATTGGACGAACTTGTCCGCGTAACCACGTACATGGTCCGCATCCATCCAGACAGTTCTCAAGGCTCCGTTGCTGTCTTGATTGCGGCCCCACCAGACCGGATCGCCGTCCAGCGGAAGGATCACGCCTTGATGCACATAGAACGACCAACCGTCATACCCCGTCAGCCAGGCTTGGTTGCTCGGGTCGGTAACGAACAAAACTTCGATGCCAGCGGCTTCCATCGCGTTTCGGGCAAGCGACAATCGGCGGGTGTATTCTTCATTGGCAAAAGGCAAATCAATGGGCGGCATGTCGGGTACTCCTTCTAAACCCAGATTGTCCGACGACATGATTCCCGGCAAATGTTTCCTGCATATCGCAGACGATTTTCCCGAAAAACTGCAAACAACCGTGAATTTTCCTGCAATGGGGCCGTTCTGGTTGAATCCGGCTTTATCAGTTGCAAACTGCGGCGACAGTGGTTTTACTGAAAACAACAAAGCGGCCAAGCCGCATAAAAACGGGGAGCCATTCATTGGCAAACAAAGAGACAGGCGATGCGTTCGTAGAATTCGAACGGGTCCAGAAAAGTTATGACGGCGAAAACCTCGTTGTCAAAGACCTTAATCTTTACATTCCGCGCGGCGAGTTTCTGACGATGCTCGGGCCATCAGGGTCGGGCAAGACGACATGTCTGATGATGCTGGCCGGTTTTGAGACGGCGACGCATGGCGATATCCGCCTGGGTGGCCAGTCGATCAACAACATCCCGCCCCACAAACGGGGTATTGGTATGGTGTTCCAGAACTATGCGCTGTTTCCGCACATGACGGTCGCGGAAAACCTCGCCTTTCCGCTGGAGGTTCGCAAGATCCCTAAGGCGCAGCGCGAGGAACGCGTGAAGAAGGTGTTGGACATGGTGCAGATGGGTGCGTTCGGCGGTCGCCGCCCCGCACAGCTATCGGGTGGCCAGCAGCAACGCATCGCGTTGGCCCGCGCTCTGGTTTTCGAGGCAGAGCTGGTATTGATGGACGAACCGCTGGGCGCGCTGGATAAACAGCTGCGCGAACATATGCAGTTCGAGATCAAGCGCATTGCCGACAATCTGGGCATCACGGTTGTTTACGTGACCCACGATCAAACTGAAGCGCTGACGATGTCTGACCGCGTCGCCGTGTTTGACGATGGCCGCATCCAGCAGCTTGCGCCACCGGATCAGCTTTATGAAGCGCCGGAAAACAGCTTTGTCGCCCAGTTCATCGGTGAAAACAACACGCTGGAAGGCGTGGTGAAAGAGATCCAGAACGGCGTGGCGCTGGTGCAGCTGGATAGCGGTGACCTGATTGATGCCAAGCCGGTCAATGTAACCAAGGCAGGCGAACGCACACGCGTTTCCATCCGGCCCGAGCGGGTTGAGTACAACAAGGAGCGCCTGCAAGAAGGCGCGCATACGCTGAAGGCGGAAGTGATGGAGTTCATCTATATGGGTGACATCTTCCGCACACGTCTGCGCGTCGCGGGCAAGGATGATTTCATCATCAAGACACGAAACGCACCCGATCAAGTGCGTCTGCAACCGGGTACCCAGATCGAAATCGGCTGGCTACCGGAAGATTGTCGCGCGCTCGACGCATGATGCGCGCGCCATGTCGCGGTGTGATACCGCGATGACGAGCAGGCCTGTGATCAAGCCCGGCGTCACATGCCTAATACTATTTGACGGGTTAAAAAACGGGAGTACCGACATGAAAATGACGAAAACGCTTCTGGCCACCACCGCGCTGACTGTCGCGGCGGGCATGGTCAGTGCCGAGAATCACATGGCCAACGAAATGACGATCGTGAGCTGGGGTGGTGCCTATCAGAACAGCCAGCTGAAAGCCTATGTCGAACCCTACCAGGCAATGCACCCGGACCTTCAGGTCGTCTGGGACGAAAGCAGTAACGAAGCTGTTGCAAAACTGCGCGCGCAGAACGAAGCCGGCAACGTCACCTGGGATCTGGTTGATGTAACTGCAGCAGATGCCATCCGTCTGTGCGACGAAGGTCTCGCGATGGAAGTCGACTTCGACGAAGTCCTCGCGGAAGGCGACGATGGCTCATCTCCGACTGAGGATTTCGGCGGAACACTGGTCAGCGACTGCTTCATACCGCAGATCGTCTATTCCACAACATTCGGTTATCGTACCGACATGGTGGGCGAAACGCCTCCAACAAGCGTTTGCGCAATCTTTGATACGGAAACCTATCCGGGCAAGCGCGCGCTGGAAAAGCGACCTATCAACAACATGGAATGGGCGCTTTTGTGTGACGGCGTGGCCAAGGACGACATCTACGACGTTCTGGCGACCCCTGAAGGACAGCAGCAAGCGCTCGACAAGCTTGGCACCATCAAGGACGACGTGATCTGGTGGTCTGCCGGTGCTGACACACCGCAGCTTCTGGCGGATGGCGAGGTCGTGATGGGCTCCACCTACAACGGTCGCCTGTTCAGCGTGATCGAAGAACAGGACCAGCCCGTCGGGATGCTTTGGGACGGTCAGGTCTATGACCTTGACGGCTGGATCGTTCCAGCGGATCTGTCGGATGCCCGTCTGGCGCGCACCATGGACTTCCTGAAGTTCGCGACAGACAGCCAGCGTCTGGCTGATCAGGCTGCCTACATCAGCTACGGACCGGCGCGCGCGTCTTCCGCACCACTGGTGGGCAAGCATGCCGAGTTGGGCATCGACATGGCACCACACATGCCGACCGACCCAGCAAACGCCACCAATATCTTCCAGCAGAACTACAGCTGGTGGGCAGATTATCGCGACGATATTGACGCGAAATTCCAGTCATGGCTCGTGCAATAAGCGATGCCAAGGAAGGGGCTGTAACGGCCCCTTCCACCTTATTTGTTATGTTATTTCCAAATTTCCGAACCGACCAGCCTGCGAGGCAATGATGAGCAATGTGACAGACGCGACGACAGCGAAAATGGCACCGACACCTGACGACGGTTTGAAAATCGCCGAAGCGAGTGGCCCGGTCCTTGCGGCCGATGGTACGTCGCTCAAGCGCAGTTTGAACCGCGCCCTGCGAATGCAGAAGTTGCGCGCGCTGGCGCTGATCGCGCCGTTGCTGCTTTTCGTGATGGTCACTTTCGTTCTACCAATCGCCGATATGTTGTTTCGGTCGGTCGAGAACCAGATCGTTTCCGATACCCTGCCCCTGACGACCGAAGCGTTGTCCGACTGGGACGTTGCCGACGGCGTCCCGCCCGGAGAGCCGGTTTACCGGGCTCTGTATCGCGACATGTTTGTGGCGCAAGAGCGAAAACTGCATACACGGCTTGGTTCACGGCTCAATTACGAGCTGACCGGCGTTTCTTCCCTGTTCCGGAAATCCGGCCGAAGAGTCGAGGATATGGGAGAGGTTTATCAAGACCAGTTCGAAGCCTTCGACCCCTATTGGGAAGAAGGTTCAAACTGGAACGCGATGATGGGCTCCGATGAATGGCTGGCTGAAATGGCCGCATGGGATCCGGAGTCAGAAGACCCGCAGCCGCAGTTCGAAACCCGCGACGCCATTCAGAACCTGCTGCCGGAAACTGCCGCTGTTTTCGAGATTTACGCCGATTTCGTCCAGAATGATGATGAGGACAATCTGGCACGAGAGGATCCATGGGCGCTGGTTTATTCCGCATTACACGATGATCTTGTCGGTGGTGCGGATGTCACTGCATATACCGGCCCGGGTTCAGCCCAACTGCAAGCAATAGCCACAGCCACTGCCGATTTCGAGACTGTCGATTTTCCGGAGGCATTTGCCGATATAGACAAGGATTGGGCATCCCTGCGCGTTTGGGAAACGATCAAGACATATAGTCCGAACTACACCACCGGTTATTTTCTCAACGCTGTCGACATGCAGAAAACAGCCGACGGACCGGAAATGCGCCCCGAGAACCAGCAGCTTTACCTGAAACTGTTCTGGCGCACGCTGGTCATGTCGCTGACGATTACCGGCTCGTGCATCCTGCTTGGGTATCCGGTAGCGTGGATCCTTGCCAACCTGCCGTCGCGCACAGCGAACCTTTTGATGATCCTCGTATTGCTGCCATTCTGGACCTCACTTCTGGTACGCACATCTGCGTGGAAAGTGATGCTGCAGCAACAGGGTGTGGTGAACGACACGCTTGTCTGGCTTGGTGTGGTCGCGGACGACAGCCGACTTGCGCTGATCAACAACCAAACGGGTACGATCATCGCGATGACGCATATTCTGCTGCCCTTCATGATCCTGCCGCTCTATTCGGTGATGCAGACGAT
>JAGXFI010000077.1 GCA_024637305.1 Sulfitobacter sp. | reverse complement strand
TCAATGCAGCGCTCGGCATCGACGAGAAACTTTGCTCTAGCCATTTTCTTTCCTCCTCACGCTGTCCAGATTTTGCAGAGAGTCGCTTTGGTCTCTTGCATCTGGGTTACTGAATCATAGCCATAGGTTTGTGCGACGTTGCTACTTTCGCCCAACACATAAGGGTCCGCACCGTCAGGATATTTGTGCCTGAGATCCTCGCCCTCCAGATGTCCGCCAAAGTGGAAGGGCATGAAGGCGACGCCTTCGCCAACCCGCTCCGTGACCATCGCCATGACCTTGACCTTGGCTCCTTCGGGGCCTTCGACCCAGACCTGCGCGCCGTCACGTACGCCAAGGTTGTTGGCATCGCGTGTGTTTATCTCGACGAACATGTCCTGCTGCAATTCGGCCAGCCACGGGTTCGAGCGTGACTCGTCGCCGCCGCCTTCGTATTCGACCAATCGGCCGGAGGTCAGGATCATCGGATAGTCCTTGGAGAAGTCGTTCTGCTGGATCGACTTGTACATCGTCGGGACCCGCCAGAACTTCCGGTCGTCATAGGTGGCGTATTTATCCAGCAAATCGCGCCGGTTGGTATAAAGCGGTTCGCGGTGGACCGGGACCGGATCAGGGAAGGTCCAGACCACGGCGCGCGCCTTCGCGTTGCCGAACGGGGCGCAACCATGCGCGATTGCAACGCGCTGGATGCCGCCCGACAGGTCGGTCTTCCAGTTCACGCCGCCAACCTTGTCTTTGTAGTCAGAGGGACGTTCACCAGTGAAGGTCGTTTCACCGACCTCTTCCTTGCCGGGTTTGACCTCGCTGAAACCTGACACCCACTCGATCATTGCACGCTCGTAGTTGGTAAGGTCCTTGTCCCAGCCAAGGTCCACGAGCATCTGCATGGTGAATTCGGGATAGCCATCCTGAATTTCCGATCCAACGGAATAGACCCCTTCGGCCAGTAGGTTGTCGCCATCGCGTTCCACCCCGAAACGGGCGCGGAAAGTCAGGCCGCCTTCGGCCACAGGCAGCGACATATCGTAAAGGTTTGCCGTGCCGGGATGGTTCATTTCGGGGTTGCCCCATGCGGGCCAGGGCATACCGTAAAAGTCGCCGTCTGCGGGCCCACCAATTGCCCGCAAGGTGGTGCGGTCGAAGGTGTGTTGGTTGGCCATGTGCATCTTCATCCGCTCAGGACTCTGGCCGGTATAGCCGATGGTCCACATACCGCGGTTGAACTCGCGGGTGATGTCCTCGATGTTCGGCTCTTCTTCGGTATCCATCGAGATATTGCGGAACATGCGTTCCTCAAAGCCGAACTTCTTGGCAAACATGTGTATGATCGTGTGATCCGGTTTGCTTTCGAACAGCGGATCGACGACCTTGTCACGCCATTGCAGTGATCGGTTGGAGGCGGTAACGGAACCGCGCGTTTCGAACTGCGTACAGGCGGGCAACAGGTATACGCCATCGGTACGGTCATGCAGCACGGCCGAAACGGTCGGATAAGGATCCACCACGACGAGCATGTCGAGTTTCTCCATCGCCGTCTTCATTTCCTTCATCCGCGTTTGGCTGTTTGGTGCGTGTCCCCACAGGACCATCGCGCGGGTGTTGTCCGGCTGATCGAGGTTTTCGGCATCCTCCAGAACCCCGTCAATCCAGCGACTGACCGGAATGCCGTTGAGGTTCATCATCTTCTGGTCGCCGAAGGTCGCGTCGGAAAAGCGACCTTTGAGCCAGTCGAGGTCTTCGTCCCAGACTCGCGCCCAGTGCCCCCAAGATCCTTCCGACAGGCCGTAGTAGCCCGGCAGAGTATCCGCCAGAACACCGAGATCGGTGGCACCCTGCACGTTGTCGTGGCCGCGGAAGATGTTGGTGCCGCCGCCTGCGGTCCCCATGTTCCCCAGCGCCAGCTGCAACACACAGTAGGCCCGCGTGTTGTTGTTGCCGTTGCTATGCTGCGTTCCGCCCATACACCAGATTACGGTGCCGGGACGGTTGTTGGCCATTGTGCGTGCCACCCGCTTGAGCTGTGCACCAGGTGCGCCAGTCACGCGCTCGACCTCTTCGGGGGTCCAGCGTGCGACTTCTTCCTTGATCTGGTCCATACCCCAGACGCGGGTGCGGATGAACTCCTTGTCCTCCCAGCCGTTATCGAAGATGTGGTAGAGAATACCCCAGACAAGCGCCACGTCCGTACCGGGACGGAAGCGGACATATTCATCCGCGTGGGCCGCAGTGCGCGTGAAGCGGGGGTCGCAGACGATCAGGGGCGCATTGTTCTGCTCTTTCGCTTTCAGCAGGTGCAAAAGAGAAACCGGATGCGCCTCGGCAGGGTTGCCGCCGATAACAAAGATCGCCTTGGAGTTATGGATGTCGTTGTAGCTGTTGGTCATGGCACCGTAGCCCCATGTGTTCGCAACACCGGCAACAGTGGTCGAGTGGCAGATGCGCGCCTGATGGTCCACGTTGTTCGTGCCCCAATAGGCCGCGAATTTGCGGAACAAATACGCTTGTTCGTTGTTGTGTTTGGCTGATCCTAGCCAATAAACCGAATCCGGGCCGCTTTCTTCGCGGATTTTCATCATCCCGTCGCCGATCTCGTTGATCGCGGTCTCCCAGCTGATGCGCTGCCATTCGCCGCCGACCTTTTTCATCGGATACTTGAGACGACGTTCGCCGTGGGCGTGTTCGCGGACTGCGGCACCCTTGGCGCAATGCGCGCCGAGGTTGAAGGGGCTGTCCCATCCTGGTTCCTGACCCAGCCAGACCCCGTTGCTGACCTCGGCGACGACAGTACAGCCGACCGAACAGTGGGTGCAGATTGATTTAACCGTTTCGACTGCGGTGTTCGCAGCCGTCTGCGCCGTGGCTTGCGTGACGGAGCCACCCGTCACTGAAATTGCTGCAAGGCCCCCGATGGCCAGACCGGAGCCGCGCAGGAAGGCGCGGCGATCAACGGTCGTTGACGCGGCATCAGACAGGATGCCCGTCCGTTTGGGGCTTCTTGTCACCCCGTTTGTCTTTTTCCTAAGCATTTCGTTCCCTCCCTTGCTGCCCCTGATCAGGTGGCTGCGCGTTTTCTTGGTGCCGTCCCTGTATCGGCGGCAGGTATGTGGTGACGCTTCCTAGAAGCGTGCGCTGTCGATATAAGCGCGGGTATGCGCGGTGTCCTGCATCTTGTCAGATGCCAGATCTACGGGCTGTGCCTCAGCCGTTTGCGTGCCTGCAGCCAATGCGACCGCAGCAGCGGGTGCCGTCGTTCCCGCAAGTTTGAGAAAATCGCGGCGGTTTGTGCCTTCGGTCTTCTTGGTCATGGGATGTCTCCCTCCTTGTTATGGCGAGCGTCCCCTCGCCGTTCATGCCCAGCCTTGTCAGGCTGAAGCCATTCTGAACGCTTCGCGCTCAATCTCCATAAACGTTTTGCCAACATTCCCTACCGAAGCATAGAGTACGGAATTCTTGGCAGCCTCAAGGTCAGTAAAGAAATGCCCTGCCCAAGGCGCTATATGCCGGTTGAAGAACTGTTTTTGTTCGCCGACGGTCGCAGGCGGGCCAAAGCGTCCGACGATCATACCACCCATCATCTCCATCAGCGACGCAATGTTATCTTCGGGTTCGAACACATTGTGCGCGCGGGTCATTCCCTTGGCAGCCATATCAGACCGGAGCGCCGCGAGCGGTTTCTCGTTCAGAAAACCGGTCAGATAATAGCTTCCATAAGGGAGCAACTCGCCCCGTCCAAGCCCGATGAACAGGGCGTTGAATTCCGACTGTACACCCTTGGGCTTTGTGACCTTCGCCACGCGGGACAGACTCGCAATGGCTTGGCCAAGATCGGTTTCGTCACCCGACAGGCCGGCGCATTGGTCTAGCAGCATTTGATCTGGCGGAGCGGACAGGAGTAACCCAAGAAAGTTGTAGAGATCGGCGCGCAGGCGGTCTTCGGCGGGAACGTCCATATCCTCGGCAGTGTTCATGCAGTTGTCTCTTTCCTGAACTTCATGCGGCGGGGCGCAGGGCTTGCTTCGGTCTCAGGCTCGCGTGATGCGCTGGCCTGAACCGGTTTCTCCTCGACGGCTTCCAAAACGGTTTCCGGTTCGGCTTGTACGATCAGAGTTTCTTCCACGGCCTCGGGCTCAACGGGGTTTTCCTTGGCTTCGGCTTGTCTTGCCATCTCTTGGACGTGGCGCAAGAGGCCTTTGCCGACCTGATAGCTTGTCTTCATGTCCGGCTTTACCATTGCGGCGTCGGTATAATCCTCGCCGTAATCGACGAGGTTATCGACACAGGCCAATACCGGATTGCTGCGCCATAGAATCCGCAAGGCGCGGCGTCGCAGTCGCTCGGGAACGGCACGGGCCATGAACACGGTGAAATCGTCACCGGCCTTCAGTGTTTCCGGCACAGGCAGGTTCAATTCCAGCAGCAATTCATCGTCTGTCTTCTCTTCCAGAGCAGCCTGTTCGGCAAGCAGCGCCTCGGCTTCAAGCGCAGTCAGCTCTGCGCGCTCTTCAGCGGCGACAGCGGCACGGCGGCGTTCCCAGAAACCGGTTTCATTACTCATTGCGCAGGCTCCCGCCGCGTAGGCGCGCGGTACACATCAGACGTCTGGCGGATGCGGGCGTCGCCGATGCCATCTTCCTGTTGGTCGATATGCTTCTTGTCGCGGCGGCGTTTCACGAACACTTCGTCTTCGTGATGAAGTTCGATGAAATCCTTGATCCAGCCGAACAATCCCGCAGGCATCGGTACTTTTTCGACCAGTTCCTCGCCCGAATCGGCATAATCCTGCGCTTCGTAGGGCGATGCGGTGACAAGCACGACTTCGAGAGGTGTGTCGCCATGGGCGTGCCGCATTATGACATAGATCGCCGGTATCTTGTCTGCCAATGCCACCTGATAGGCTTCGGTTTCGGTCCGGTACAGCGACAATGGCAAGGTGGCGGCATGGTATTCGCGCGCCTCGCCCTCACGCCGCAACTCTTTCCACGACGCCTCGGGCGCGCCGGGCAAGACCGCGACGGCGCGCCAGACATGCTTGGCCCAACGCGTTACACCCGGCGTCCTGCGAATGACGACGCCAAGCGGCATGGAAATGGATTTCGGTCCAGGTAGGGTCAAGTCTTCTCCGGTTTGGTGACGCACTCTAGACCACATTGCCCCATCGATTGCCCAACGCAAAGAGTTTTTTGGCATACCAAAAGATATCGTGAACGGGCGCTGCACTGCGGCAATGTGAAAGCGCCTAACCACAAGGCCCATAATGAAAAATTTCGTAATTTGATGCGGATATTTGCGCCTGCAGCATCGGGTGCCACGGGGGCAGTTTTTCCGAATTGCGGTTTACGGCTGTCGTGATTCCATTCTAGCTTGACTTTGCCCCCGCCCAATGCGGCGGAGGGGGGAGATAGAAAAATGGCGAAAAACTTGGTGCTATGCGATTGCCTTGGCAGTCAATCCATTGATGCGGCGCGAATTTCCGAAGCGACGGGGTTGAGATGCTCCAAGGTCTATACCGGTCTGTGCCTCGACCAAAGCGCTCAGGCCCTACGCGAAATGGCACAGGGTGACGTCATGATCGCTTGTCAGCAAGAGCGCGCCCAGTTCGAGACGCTTGCGGAAGAAGCCGGTTTCGAGGTGTCGGGCTTTGTTGATCTGCGTGATCGTGCCGGTTGGGGCGAGGGCGATAGCGCGCCCAAGATGGCAGCGCTCGCGGCAGAAGCGGTGATGGCGATGCCGCTGCAAAAGTCCGTCGACGTGATCTCCGAAGGCACTTGTCTTGTTATCGGCGGCGACATCGCAGTTCAGGCCGCTATCGACCTGTGCGAGACATTGGCGGTTACGGTCTTGCTGCCGAAAGGTGCCGAAATGCCGCTGGACCGTCGGTTCGACGCGGTTACCGGGAGCTTGCGGATGGCGTCCGGTGCGCTGGGCGGGTTCAGCGTGAAGTTCGACGGTCTGCAACAGATTATTCCCGGTGGTCGCGGCGATTTCGCGTTGGCCGAACCGCAGGACGGCGCGGTGTCCGATTGTGATATCATTGTCGATCTTTCGGGTGGTCAGCCGTTGTTCCCGGCCCATGAAAAACGCGAAGGGTATCTGCGCGCGGACCCGGCGCATCCACCCAGCGTTGCCGCCGTGGTATTACAGGCTGCGCAGTTGGTGGGGACTTTCGAGAAACCGCTCTACGTCAAGCTGGAACCGTCGCTTTGCGCCCACAGCCGGGCGGAACAGCCTGCCTGCTCAAACTGTCTGAACGTTTGTCCCACCGGGGCCATCACCTCGGCCGGGGAACATGTCGCGATTGATCCGATGATATGTGCCGGATGCGGATCCTGTTCGGCGGTGTGCCCTTCCGGCGCGATCAGCTATGACGCGCCTCCGGTCGAAACGGTTTTCCGCCGGATGCATCTTCTGGCGTCGACCTACCGCAAGGCGGGGGGCAAATCGGCGCGGCTGTTGGTGCATGAGGCAGACCATGGTCGCGAAATGATCGCCCTTGCCGCGCGATACGGGCGTGGCTTGCCGCATGATGTGATCCCTCTGGAAGTGGATGCGCTGGCGGGTTTCGGCCATGCGGAAATGCTGGGGGCCTTGGCCAGCGGATTCCTTGCGGTGGATGTGCTGCTATCTCCGCGGACGGAGCGCGATGTGATTGAGGGACAGGCTGCGCTGGCCGAAGCCATAACCCAAGGCCGCATCAGGTTGCTGGACGTAACGGACCCCGACGCACTAAGCGCGGCACTTTATGGCATGACTGCACCGGCGCAGAACGCTGCGCCCGTTTTGCCGATGGGTTCACGCCGCCAGATCGCGCGGCTGTCGGCCAGGACATTGCAGCCGGAGGCGGACATAATCGCCCTTCCCGATGGCGCGCCATACGGGGTCGTATTGCTCGATACCGATGCCTGTACGCTGTGTCTGTCCTGCGTGTCGCTCTGCCCATCCGGTGCGTTGGGTGAAAACCCCGACAAGCCGCAATTGCGGTTTCAGGAAGATGCCTGTCTGCAATGCGGGCTCTGTGCCAACATCTGTCCCGAGCAGGCGATCACTCTGGGGCCGCGCTTTAACCTCACCGATGCCGCGCTTTCCCAGGTCGTTCTGCACGAGGAAGACCCTTTCGCCTGTATCGAATGCGGCACGTTGTTCGGCGTGAAATCGACAGTCGAGCGGATCACCGAAAAACTCGCGGGCAAACATTCCATGTTCGGCACGTCGCAGGCCGCGCGGATGATCCAGATGTGTGAAGGCTGCCGGATACAAGCGCAGTTTCATTCGCAGGACAATCCGTTTCAGGGTGCTGAACGGCCACGTGTCCGCACCACGGACGATTACCTATCCAAGCGCAAGGATCACTAGAAAACAGGGATTTCTGGCTGGGGCATCATCAGGGTGACTGGAGCGCTCTTCCCGCCTGCAAAGGTGCGCCGAGGTCGGCAGGCGAGATCGAACCGACATAGGCGGTGATCGCTTCGATTTCCGTCAGCGTCACCTCGATCGGCGAGATCGGCGATGGCAGGTGATCCGGGAAGGGCTCCGTCACATCGGTCACCTGGGTAAAAGCGCCATGCGGCTTGAGGATATAGAACGCCTCAAACCTTTCCAGCCAATCGGAAAACCCGCGCATCAACGCAAAGGACGGGGTGGAGCCGATGGCCTTCATCCGGTTCTTTTGATTGATGACGTGACAGCGCCCGCACTTGCTCAGGCTTACCTCTTCGCCCCATTTCACATCGCCGGTGAGTTCTACTTTTTCGGCGACGACAGTTTTGCCAATGTCTGCGCTGAAGGTTTGGCCTGTCGCCGGTTCGAAGGATTCGACAGTGCGCTTGCCGATATCCGACAGAAGCCAGTCTTCGAACGAAGCGGCGTCGGCGTCGCCTTGGGCATCGAAGTGCCAGACGACATCACCACGGCGGAAAACCGGCGTGCCGGATTGTCCCAGGGATGCGTCCGCCGCCGTGTCGGTGATCGTGATGCGGATTCCCGTCTTGAGCGAGAATCGTGGCAGCGCGTAATCCAGCAATCCACCCTCCGCCAAGGCCTGCGGAACCTGCAGGCTGAACGCCTTGTCCTGCGCAGCGGCAGACGAAGCGGCCAGCACGGCAATAAGAAGCAGTATTTTTTGCACGGCCAAGGCCTCCTGATGCGCGGCGCTTGTTGCAAGTCAGCGTAGGGTCGCTAGGGTCGACTGGTCAACAATTTTGCACCCGAAGGGAGTATAGCCATGAGCGACGATTTCAACATGTCGATGCGCAAGTTTCTCAAACAGGTCGGCGTGACCTCGCAACAGGCGATCGAAGACGCCATGCGCGAGGCTGGCGATACCGCTGGCAAGACATTCGAGGCAAAGGTCGTCCTGACGGTGGATGGGCTTGACCTCGAACATGTCGTGACCGGCAAGATCAAGGGCGCGTAGATGGTGCTGAACCGGGAAGATGTGCTGGCATGCCTGAAAGAGGTCAAGGACCCCTCAGGCGTCGATATGGTCAGCGCAGGACTGGTGCGCGCATTGAACGTGGACGGAAGCACCGTCCGTTTCGTGATGGAGGTGTCGCAGCCTGACCCCTACCTGCCCGTCAAGGCGGAGGCCGAGAGCAGATTGGCGGCGCTGGGGGCCGGTCCGGTGTCGATCGTGATGACCGCGCACACCAAGACCGCTCCGCCGCCCGACCTCAAACCTTCCCGACCGGCAGAACCGTCGGGGCCGCAGAAGATCCCCGGCGTGGACCGGATCATCGCGATAGCCTCGGGCAAGGGCGGTGTCGGTAAATCCACAGTTGCGGCCAATCTTGCCTGTGCCTTGGCCGCTGAAGGCCGCCGCGTCGGTATGCTGGACGCCGATGTTTACGGCCCCTCACAACCGCGCATGCTGGGGGTGTCCGGCCGTCCGCAAAGCCCTGATGGCAAACTGATCCTGCCGCTGCGCAATTACGGCGTGACGATGATGTCGATCGGCCTGATGACGAATGAGGATCAGGCGGTCGTCTGGCGAGGTCCCATGCTGATGGGTGCCTTGCAGCAGATGATGACGCAAGTGCAGTGGGGCGCGCTGGACGTCTTGATCGTCGATCTGCCGCCCGGCACCGGTGACGTGCAGATGACGTTGGCGCAAAAGGCGCATGTGGACGGGGCGGTGATCGTTTCCACACCGCAAGACGTGGCCTTGATGGATGCGCGCAAGGGGATCGACATGTTCAACCAGCTTGGCACGCCGATCCTCGGCATGATCGAGAATATGTCTACACATATCTGTTCCCAATGCGGCCATGAGGAACATGTTTTCGGTCACGGAGGTGTCGCTGCCGAAGCAGCAAAGCTGGGCGTGCCCTTGCTTGCGGAGATTCCGCTGCATCTGGATATCCGTCTGGCCGCCGACGGCGGAGCGCCCATCGTGGTGTCGCAACCTGACAGCCCGCAGGCGCAGTCGTTCCGCGCCGTGGCGCGCAAGCTGATCGAGATGGGCAAGGCATGACGCTCGAATTCCCGCCGCTGTTCAGCGGACTGGAGGTTCAGGCGGATCCTTTCGCAACAGCTTGCGCGCAAGCGGCGCAGGGATGCGATCCGGGTCTGGTTGTCTATTCACCGGGGGCGGACAGGCTGCGCGGGGCGATCGTCTTTGCCCCCGAGGTGCCGCTGGCCGACGCCATGGTGATGCTGTCGGTCTGCGGTATCGGGTTTCAGAATGCCTTGGGTGTACTGGCACCGCCTGAAGTCGGGGTGCATCTGGATTGGCACGGCGGTATTCGCGTAAACGGCGCTTCCTGCGGAACACTCAGGGTGGCTGCGTCCACCACCGATCCGCAGGTCGAGCCGGAATGGCTTGTCATCGGGCTTGACCTGACCCTTTGGCCGCTGAGCGACGATCCCGGTGCCACACCGGACCAGACCAGCCTTTATGCCGAAGGCTGCGCCGAGGTCGAACCGGATCGCTTGCTTGAAGCGTGGGTCAGACATACGCTGGTTGGCATCAACCGCTTTGGCGAGGGCGATATGGCCGGGATACACCGTGAATGGGCCGGTCTGGTCTACGGCATCGGGGAGAATATCGAGATGGCTGGCAAAAAGGGTGTCTTTCTGGGTGTCGATGAACGCTTTGGCATGTTGCTCAAGGACAGCAGCGGAACCCATCTGATCCCCATGACGCATATATTGGAGAAACCTGAATGAAGCTTGCCCGCGCGATCCATTTTGATGAAAGCGACATGAACGTGTATCATTCTCCGGCCCGCACCGGTGAATGGTGCATCACCGGAGGTTTCGAATTCTCCAACTGGAGCGAGGGGGATCTTGCCGGAAAGGCGCGGCAGGCCTTCAGCAACGGCTGGCTGGGTTGCGAGACATTCGGGCGCGTCACTTTCGTTGCCGTGACACAGATAGAGCCAGCGGAACTGGCGACGCTTGAGCGGATGCTGGCGCAACATTTCGTCGACATGTATGGCGCGCCCTCTGTCGATGCGGCCATGCCCGTCGCGGTCGAAGAGCTGCGCCAGATGGTCGAACTATGCGAGGATCAGGACCCCAACACGGTCCTGACCGTCGCGCGGGATCTCACCGTTTCGGGCGTCAATGAGGCGTTCCGCATGATCGAACCACGCGAAGCGGGGCTTGACCAGTTCGCGATCCACGGGTCGGTTGACTAGGACGCACGACTATATCGCATCCCCTCCGGCACATGCTCATCAAATACGCTGGCGATGATCCGTGTGAGGCTGCGGCCTTCGGGCAGAATCGTCAGACAATCGTCCGTAACGGTTACAAAGTCCCCGAAGCGATCCGCAATGAGGGCAAAAAGCGGGTCCAGCGTTCCGGCATTCGCAAAACCGGTGCGCAACGCCTCACGGTCCAGAGAGAAGTCGCACATCAGGCGTTCGATGACCTCCGCCCGTAGCAGATCGTCGGCGGTCATCACATACCCCCGCGCTCCGGAGAGCATGCCCGCCTCGACACGTTCGATATAGGCCGGAGTCATCGCAGCGTTCTGCACATAGCCCGCTGGTAGCCGCGAGATGGATGATGCGCCCAGCCCGATCAAAGTCGGGCAGGTATCGGCGGTGTACCCCTGGAAATTGCGACGCAGCGTTCCGTCGCGGGCAGCAATCTCAAGGGTGTCGCCGGGCCGCGCGAAATGGTCGATGCCGATGGCACGCAGGCCCGCGTTCTCGAACATCTCCGCCGCACGTGTCGCCAGATTGTAGCGCGCCAGATCATCGGGCAGCGTTTCTTCCTTGATCAGCTTTTGCCGTTTCGCGACCCATGGCACATGGGCATAGCCAAACAGGGCAACACGGTCGGGACCGAGGCTTAAAACTTTCTCGACCGTGTCCTCGATCCGCTCAAGCGATTGGTAGGGCAGTCCATAGACAAGATCCGCGTTGAGCGAGGTAATCCCCGCGGCGCGAAGGTCGTCGACGCAGGCTTTGGTCACGTCGAAAGGCTGCGCGCGACCGATGGCTGCCTGCACCTGCGGATCGAAATCCTGAATGCCGATGCTGGCGCGGTTCATACCCTCGGCGGCCAGCGCGTCGATCTTGGCGCGGTCCACCATCGTCGGGTCGATCTCGACCGAGAATTCCCAGTCCGCGGTTGGGGGAACAGCCTTTTTCAGGGCGCGCGTCAGCCGGGTTATCAACGCGGGGGGCAGAATTGTCGGTGTGCCGCCGCCCCAATGCAGCCGCCCCATGCGGAGTCCGCTGGGCAACGTCTGCGCCAACATCTCGATCTCGCGTTCAAGAACGCCGATATAATGCTCGACCGGGCTAAGCGAGGTCGTTCCCTGGGTTCGGCAAGCACAGAACCAACAAAGCCGTTCGCAAAACGGGATATGCACGTAGAGCGATACCGGTTCGTCCGGATCCAGCGCTGCAAGCGCGTCGCGCTGGAAATCCACACCGACTTCGGTGCTGAAGACCGGTGCCGTCGGATAGGAGGTATAGCGCGGAACACGCTGATCGAAGAGGCCAAGATGGCGGAGTTTGTCTATCTGATCCATGCGCGACAAATCGCACGTGCCGAAAATCCGAACATTGAGCCAGATCAAACAGCGACGCTATTCCCGCGCAAGCGTTCGAGCTATTTGACGGGCGAGAATAGCGACGTTATCAGGTTCCAGAATGCCCAGATGATCGCCGGGGACATCCTGAATATCGAAGCCAGCCGTCGCGATACGCGCCCAGCCAAGGCCGTCCTCATAGACTCCGGTGCTGTCGAAACGGTCATCGCCCGCGCGAAAGATCGTGATCCGGCGCGGATAGGGTTGCGGTATGTAATCGTCGATAGCCTTGGTATTCGCGGCGACGAAATCCGCGACCGAGCTGATGTCTTCGGCTACAGTACCGGCGTGCTGTTGATGGTCTCTCAGGCGGTTCAGCGCTGCGGCGTGTTCACGTTCTTCACGTTTTTTGGCAATCAGATTGGCAATATAGGGCCACCCTTTTCGCAACAATTCACTGATGTGGACCCTGATCCGCGCCAGCTTGCCGATGCGTTGGCGTCCGTCAGGCCCTTCGGCATCAAGCAGAATTAGCGCATGCACTTCTCGTCCCGCGGCAAGCAACTGTTGTGCCAGCTCCAGTGTGACGTAGCTGCCGGCCGACACAGCGACGAGCGCCAGCGGACCTTCGGGGTGATGCCGCTCTAACTGGTGCAGGTAGAACCGCGCAATGTCCTTAACGGTTTTGGGTGTGTCCTTGGTCAACAAGCCGACAGTCAGCCCAAAGACCGGTTGATCGTTGCCCAATGCCTGCGACAGGGGGCGGAAAAACGATCCGTTGTCGCCCAGCACATGCACTCCATAAAGAGGTATGCGCGTGCCTTTCGGTTGTATCGGCAGCACGACGAGGGGGTCGGGATTGTTGGTTTTTAGTGCTTGCACCACCCCCCGTGGCGTTGGATCCGCAAACAGCGATGTCGATCTGATGCGCGCGCCGAATTTTTGCTCGATCAGCGCGAGAAAGCGCAGGAACGACAGGGAGTTTCCGCCAAGATCAAAGAACGAACTATCGGCGGCGACGTTTCCGACGTTGAGGATTT
The DNA here is from genome assembly GCA_024637305.1 of Sulfitobacter sp. Classification (GTDB taxonomy): domain Bacteria; phylum Pseudomonadota; class Alphaproteobacteria; order Rhodobacterales; family Rhodobacteraceae; genus Sulfitobacter. The sequence goes on along the minus strand of JAGXFI010000077.1, from coordinate 9,061 downwards.
GTGCAAACAGGTCCGCGACCTCCTGCGTCAGCGGAGTATTCGGTGCCTCGCCGCCTTTCACCTTTAAGGCGGGACCGGCAGGTTTGGGGAGGCGGGCTGTATCAATCTTGCCGCCAGGCGTTTGCGGCCAGCGGTCCACCGGGATCAGTTCCGGTTGCATATGTGACGGCAGCACGGTTGCAAGCCAAAGCCTTACATCGTCCGGCGACGGAGGCCGTTTCAGATCTGCGGCGGAATACCATGCGATCAGACGCTGGTCCGGCCCTTCGGGTGGCCTTGGCGCAACATGCGCGCGTCCGATGTCGTCGCAGGATTCGAGAACGCTTTCGATCTGGCCGGGGTCGATACGATAGCCGCGCAATTTTATCTGACGATCCACACGTCCCACAAAATGAAGCAGACCATTCTGCCAGCGCGCGCGGTCGCCAGTGCCGTAGCTTTGGCCGCGTTCGGTGTCAAAGGGCGCAGGGATGAATTTTTGTCCAGTCAGGGTCGGCGCGCCGACATAACCGTCAGCGACCGCTGGTCCAGTAATCCATAGCTCGCCATCGGTTTCGGGCGGCGCAAGCGCGCCGTCAGCCGAGAGTATCCAAGCCTGCGCATGACCCATGGGCTTTCCTATGGGCACGCTTTTGCTGTTCAGGTCGGCATTGGACAATTCATGCGCGGTGCAGGTTATCGTCGTCTCAGTCGGGCCGTAGCCGTTGATCCAGCGCACATCAGGCACGACAACCCGCCAGCGGCGCAGCACCGACAGCGGTACCCGCTCGCCGCCGACGATCACCAGACGTATGCAGTCAGGGAGACCACGGTGGAGGGTTTCCATCACCTCGGTCAGTGCGACCCAATAGCCTGTCGGCAGGTTCAGCACCGTCAGCCCTAGCGTCGCGCACTGGTCAAGCAATTCTGTCGCTGATTGCGCCATTTCGTCATTGCGCAGACACAGCGTTGCGCCTGCCAGAAGCGTCGGCACGATTTCCTCAAGCGCCACATCAAAGCTGAGGCTTGCGAATTGCAGGGCGCGGTCCTCGGGGACGATACCGTAAAACCGGGCTACGGCGGCTGCGTGCGCCGCAAGCGATGCGTGGCTTACCATCACGCCTTTGGGCCGCCCAGTGGAGCCTGAGGTAAAGATTACATAGGCAAGGCGATCAGCCGCCATGCCGCTGCGGTCGGGGGCGTTCTCAGGTCTGGCATGGCCGACCTCGGTCAGGTTCAGGGTTTCGACTTCGAAGGCCGGAGCGGTTCCGTCGGCCAGGATCAACCGCGCGCGGCTGTCCTCGGCAATGATCCGGAGCGTTTCGGCCGGATAGCCGGGGTCCATCGGCACGAAAGCCGCGCCCGCTTTCCAGATCGCCAGCAGGGCCGTCACGAACGCAGGGCCGCGCGCGGCGCAAATCCCGACGATATCGCCCGCCTTGACGCCGTGTTCGATCAATGCGTGCGCAAGGCGATTGGCGTTGGTGTCCAGCGCGCCATAGCTGAGGCTTGCTTCCCCTACCTGCGTCACGGCGGGATGATCAGCGCGGGCTTGCGCCGCTTTCTCGAACAGGGCCGCACAACAATGCGGTTGCGGGGAAACGGGTACGGGTCCGGCAAGCGTGTGAACCAAAGCCAGCTGATCCGGCGCGAGCATCGTGATTTGTGCTAGCGGTGTGTCCGGCGTGGCCTCTGTCAGATGCCGCAGCAGACACAGCATGTATTCCGCCAGACTGGGCGCATCTGCGGCCTGATCGGGATCATATTCCAGTGTCACCTGCATCGCGTCGCCCTGATAGGCAGCCAGGGTCACTGGTACGTCACCTTCCTCCAACAAATCGACGCGGCGGTCGGCCCATGCCCCGCCAAGCGCCTTCATCTGACCGTCGAGCGTTGCCGTTTCGAACATGACGGCTGTGTCGAAAAGCAATCGGTTCCGTGGCACGCCGGTGCGCGCGCGGATCGCGGTAAGGGGGGTCTGTTCATAAGGACGCAGATCGTTCTGGTCGTTGCGCAGCCTGCGCAGAACATCTCCGATGGTCAGCCCGGTCTCAAGCTTAACCCGCAGCGGCACAGTGACGATGAAACAACCCACCGCAGTGCGCGTATCAGGCACCAGATGGCGACCGTTCAGGGTGGTGCCGAATACGGCCTCGTCACGTCCGGTAAAGCGCGCGTTCACGATACCCCATGCGGCAAGGACAACCGTGCTCATCGTCACGCCTGCGCTCTGGGCAAGCTGTTCCAGCGCGGTTGTCTCGTTGCGTGTGAGGTGCCGATCAATGTATTGTTTGCGTGCTGGCTCCGCATCAAGGTTGACCAGACCGGTTCCGCCCTCCCAACCTTGCAGCTTGTTACCAAAATAGGCGGCACCCGCAGAATGGTCCAGCGCGGCCAGTTCTTCGCAATGCCGTTGAAACAGGTTATCCACGGCGTTTGGCGCGTCGGTTTCACCGCGCAACAACGCTTCGTAACGGGTGAACACCTCGGTGAGAATGGTCGCAAAGCTGCGCCCGTCCAGCAGAGTGTGTGGAAAGGTCCAGACCAGACGGCTGGATTGTTCGCCGGTTTGTATCAGGGTAACCCGAAACGCGGGAAATATGCCGGGATCGACGCCGCGATTGCGGTCGCGCGTGATGAAATCCGAAAACGCCGCATTGATCTGACCTGCAGTGCAATCCTGCCAGTGCTCGACGACGACCTCGATTGTGGCAGCGGGATGCACACGCTGAACCGGCGCGCCGGTGCCGGAGCCGTCAATCGTGGTCCGCAGCGTAGGATGTCGCGCGGCGATATCCGTCCAGGCCTGCGCCATCTGGGCAGAATCCAGTGCGACGTCATCCATGTGGCAGACGATTTGCTCAAGGTAGAGCCATGGACGCCCCATGTTGAACGCACCGGCAAACATGCCTTCCTGCAGCGCTGTGAGAGGGTAGGAACCGGACATTGCTATCAGTTCCCCCTTGCCCCTGTGTCATGCTGAACCATGCGACGAGCCTGCATCCCTACAATGACCATGAAGCATGGAATACAAGGCGACGGCCCCACTGTCCATGTCTGGAGCGGTCGAGGGTCAGCCGGTACGGGGCTCAAACGTACACACGCTGATCTGTGCGGCTTCGAGCGCGCTGCGCACGGCGCGGGCGATTTCGACCGCGGCAGGGGTGTCGCCGTGCAGGCAGATGGTGTCGATCGGGGTGGCGATGTGCTTGCCACTATCCGTGATGATCGCGCCGGCGTTCACCATTTCAACCATGCGCGTGCCTGCGATCTCGGGGTCGTGGATCACGGCACCGGGCCGCGAGCGGTCGACGAGCGTTGCATCGTCGTTATAGGCACGGTCCGCGAAAATTTCGCCCGCCCAAGCGCAGCCCAATGCCTTTACCGCGTCTTGTTGCGCCGTCGCGGCCAGGACCATGACGATCAGGTCGGGTGCGACAGACAGCGCGGCTTCGTAGCAGTCACGCGCCAATGTTTCATCCTCCGACGCCATGTTGGCGAGCGCACCGTGCAATTTCAGATGACGGACCTCTGCGCCCACGCTGCGCGCCATGCCGATGCTGGCGGCGACCTGATAACGGATCTGGTTTTGCAGAGTGCTGCGCCGCACGGACATGCGGTTGCGGCCAAACCCGGCAAGGTCCATGAATCCGGGATGTGCGCCGATACCGACACCGTTGTCGCGCGCCATTGCCATGGTCGCCGCCATCGTGTCGGCGTCACCTGCGTGGCCCCCGCAAGCGATGTTGGCTGACGTTACAATCTCCAGCAGTCCGGCGTCGTCGCCCATGCGCCAGGGGCCAAAGCTCTCGCCCATATCGGCGTTTAGGTCTACTCGGGTCATGGGGCTTTGTCCTTTGCGAAAGGGTCGGCGGTCGCGGAAATGGCACCACCGACAAGTTGATAGGCCAGCAGATCGCGGATGTCTTCGGGATCGCGAACCATCGGAAAGACATCGGCAGACAGCCGCTTGCGGCTTGCCGCTGCGCGCTGTTCGATTTCGGTGGCGGTGGTCAGATCGATGAACTCGAATGTCAGTTTCGCCCCGGTCTGCGCCTGTGCGGCGCGGGCCATGTCACTGGGGATGACGGTCCCGATCCTAGGGTAGCCCCCAGTTGTCTGACATTCGCAAAGCAGCACGAAGGGCGCGCCATCGCCGGTGATCTGGATGTCACCGGGGACAATCACTTCGGACAGGATATTGAGTTGGTTGGCGGTAAAGAACCCCGCGCCGTCGCTTTGCATCTCGACGCCCATACGGTTGGCGCGCGTGCCTTTGCGGAACGTCGTCGCGGCAAAGCGATCCTGGGTGTCGGCGTCGAACTGGTCAGTCTGCATGGATGCGACGACGCGCAATATACCGCCTCCGAAACGGTCGTCGCGCGGCAGGGCGTTTCCCGTACCGGTTCCCTGATCCGGCAAGGTGTCCAGCGTGTCGCCTTGTGCAATGGCGCGACCGATGCCGGCGCTGAGATGAACCGAACGCGATCCCATGAGCAGCGTTCCGGCAAATCCACCGCCAACGTGGAGGTATCCGTAAGTGCCGCTGCGCACCCCGCCGATGGCCAGCGTCGAACCCTGCGACAAGCGGTGGCTGGCGTTCCATGCGACCGGTTCACCGTCGATTGTCGCGGTCATGGACGCGCCTGTCAGCGCGATACGCATATCGGCATCGGCCCGAAAGTTGCCGCCCATGCCCACCATCTCGATTGCTGCAAGATCAGACGATTGTCCCAGCAAAGCGGCACCTTCGTACAGCGCCAGCGTATCGGCGGCACCGCCACGGGTCAGCCCCTGGGCCAGATAGCCGCGCCGCCCCATATCCTGGAATGTCATCGCGGGACCGGTGGACAGAACATGCAGCGCGCCCATCAGATCGTCTCCCGTTCCGCGCCACCGTCGCCGGTGGTGTCGCGGGCTTCGATGCTGTTGAATTCCGCCTCGGTGACGGATGGAAAACACATCTCGTCGCCGGGTGAAAGTGCGAATGGTGTGTCGCTTTCGGGTCGGAACGTGCGGAATGCCGTTTGGCCGACGTGCCGCCATCCCGTGGGCGATGCGTTAGTGAAAATGATCAACTGCCGGATCGCCGTGACCAGCGCACCTTGCGGAACTGATTTGGTCAGCGACTGCTGGCGCGGGATATTCCAGTGTTCTGGCAATTCACTCATGTAGGGCTGTCCGGGCGCGAAACCGATGTTGAGAACACGGACGCGGGCGGTCGACAGTTCTTCAATGGCCTGCTCCGGCGTGACACCTGCGGCCTCTGCCGCCTCGATCAGTTGTGGCGCGCGGTCGGTGCCATATAGCGTCGGAACCCGCCAGAGGGTGCGACCTTCGGGCAGGGGAGCGGCGTACCAGTCCTGATCGCCAAGAAGTGTTTCAAGCTGGTCGATGATCCCTTCCGGCTTGGCAGCAGACAGATCGACGCTGATGAAGGTGGACACAAGCGAGGTGGATGTCTCTGTGACCTCTGGCATGCTGGCATCTGTCACCGCCGCGCGAAAGGTCAGTGCGGCGCGATTGGCAGAGTCCGAATAATGATCCGCGAATTGAATCAGTATCCCCGACAGGCCGACAGTGCGCAGAGTAGGAAAATCAGTCATCGCGCAATGCCCATCGATAAAGCCGCGGCAGCAGGATTGGTGTCAGGTACATCGGCAGTTGCCAGCAGCCAATAAAGATCAGCAGCGGGGTCAGGGCTTCGGGCGGCAGCGCCACCAGAAACAGCGCGATATTGCGGTTGCCCGCACCGATCGCCAGCGGCCCTGCAAGAGTGTGCAACCGGGTGCGCCGCAGCGCTGTCAGTGTCAGCGCCTGCATGCCGTAGCTGATCGCAAAGGCGAGCAGCGCCCACCACGCAACAGCCTGCGGGTCCAGCCGAAGCGCGGCATTGAGCGGGGCCATCAGTGCGATCACGATCAGCGCGAACGCGAGGACCGAGGCACCGTCGAGCGTCTTGATCCGTCGCGGGGATGGATCCGGAAAAAGGGCCGCACGCAGAAGGAAACCTGTGGTTGTTGCGGCCACGATCACCGTTAGCAGCAACAGCGCAGTCAGGATGACTTCTGACGGATTGCCCGTTTGCGGAAACAGCATCAGCACCGGCAACACTGTCAGCGGAAATGCCGCCGTCCCCAGAACGAGTATCTGCATCATCCGTCCGGCATCGAGGCCAAGCAAAAGCGCGAGGTTCGGGCTGCCGGAGATCGCGGGCGCGGCTGTCGCCAGCACAAGCGCCAAGGCGGCGGGTGTCTGGGCCCATCCGGCTAGCCACATCCCCGCAAACAGCACCAGCGGCACGCCCAGTTGCAGCACAGCGACTGCGCCCACACCCCAACGCAGATCGCGCACGGCCCCCAGCGCCGCGCGACGCCCGATGCGCAAGGCGGTCAGCAGCAACAGAACCGCGACCATCTGGGGCAACCATGGTTGCATCTGTACGGCCAGTCCCGGCAGTAGCAGCCCGGCGGCAAGTCCCAGGACCAGCAGGACGCGGGCGTTGGCGGAGCATTGGCACAAGAACCATCCCATCCGTTCTCAAACAGGACTGCTGCGCAGAGTTTCAGGCAGCCATGTCGCGACTTCCGGAAACCAGATCAGCACGAAAACCATCAGAACCATGATGGCAAACATCGGCAGGGCCGCGCGCGTGATGTAGCCCATTTCGTGATTTGTCATGCCTTGAAGGACGAACAGGTTAAAGCCGATGGGCGGCGTGATCTGTGCCATCTCCACAACCACGACGACAAAGATGCCGAACCAGATGAGGTCAATGCCAGCCCCGCGAACCATAGGTTCAACCACCGCCATCGTCAGTACGACCGACGAAATCCCGTCAAGGAACATGCCAAGCACGATGTAGAATACCAGCAGCGCCATCAGCAATTGAAACCGCGTCAGCTCCATCGCCGCGATGCCGTCGGCCAGCGCGCGCGGCAGTCCGGTAAAGCCCATGGACAGCTTCAGAAACGCAGCGCCCGCCAAGATCAGCGCGATCATCGCAGAGGTGCGCATCGCGCCCATGAGGCTTTCGCGAAAGCTGTCCCAGTTGAGCGATCCCTGAAACAACGCCAGCAAAAGCGCGCCGATGACACCGATCGCGGCGGCTTCGGTTGCGGTGGCAAAACCCAGGTACATTGACCCGATCACCACTGCGATAAGTGCGAAGACCGGCAGAAGAAACCGCGAATTGCCAAGCTTTTGGGCAAAGCTCATCTGTGGCTCCGGCGTCGGGTTCCAGTCTTTGGCGACAACGGAATAGACCGCGACGTAGCCCATGAACATCGCCGCGAGGATCAGGCCGGGCACGACGCCCGCAAAGAACAGTTTGGTAATGCTTTCGTTGACGGTCACGCCGTAGACGATCAGCGCCAGCGACGGCGGGATCATCAGGCCCAGCGTTGCCGCGCCGGCGAGCGTCCCGATGATCATCTTTTCGGGATAGGCCCTGCTGCGCAGTTCGGGAATCGACATCTTGCCCACCGTGGTCAGCGTCGCCGCTGACGAACCCGACACGGCGGCAAATACCGTGCAGCCAACGATATTGGTATGGACCAGCCCGCCCGGCATCCTTGCAAGCCACGGGGACAGGCCCCTGAACATATCTTCGGACAGCCGAGTCCGGTACAGGATTTCGCCCATCCAGATGAACAGCGGCAGCGCGGTCAGCGTCCAACTCGACGAGCTTGCCCAGATCGTGGTGATCATCGTGTCGCCGACCGGACGGGTGGTAAACAGCTCCATCCCCACCCATGCGACGCCCATCAGCGCGAGGCCAACCCAAACACCTGTTCCCAGCAGAAAGAACAGAACGAAAAGAAAGAGGACGATAGCGTATAGTTCGGTCATCGGCTCATTCTCCGCGGCTTTGATCGACGAGGTCGCGCGTGATGCGGTGGTCACCCTTGAAGATCACGGCCAGCAGATTGTCTGTCAGCGCCAGCCCAAGGATCGCGCCGCCGACCACCATCACCGATTGTGGCATCCACAGCAATGTAGCGTCCTGATCCTGCGAAACTTCCTTGAATTTCCACGACCAATAGACGAACCAGTAGGCATAGTAAGTAAAATACCACGCAATCGCCGCCCCCAGCGCAAAGCACCAGATTTCCAGCAACCGTTTCGGACCGCGATCCAGCGCGTTGAGCAGGATCGACACACGGATGTGCGCGCCGCGATTGAGCGCGTTGGCGAAGGCGAGAAAGCTCGCCCCCGCCATCGCATAGCCCGCATAGCTTGCGGCACCCGGAAACACTGTGCCGGTCCAGCGCGCAACCATTTGCGCCACGATCAGCAGAAGAATGGCAATGAGGCACAGTGCCGCCAAAGCTCCGGCACCCAGATAGATGCCGTCAAGAAACTTGCGCAAGGCCGTCATGTCGCCCCTCCCCGCTGTGACGAAAATATGCGGCGGCCCCTCATTCAGAAGCCGCCGCAGGTCGGTTTACTGCATCGCGTTGAAGTCTTCGACGACGGCCCGACCTTCGTCACCGGCGGCCTCCAGCCATTCCGCAGTCATCGTTTCGCCGATCTCGCGCAGGCCCGACATCAGTTCGTCACTGGCCGGCTGAACGGTCATGCCACCTTTCCGCAGGCCGTCGTAGGTGAACTGCGTGTACTCTTTGGATTTCTCCAGGCCGCGCGCTTCGGCTTCGGACGCGCATGCGTTGATGATCTCCTTGTTGGCATCTGAAACGCTGTTCCATACGTCGCCGTTGACCATCACGTAGTTGCGCGGCAGCCATGCATCGACTTCGTAGAAATGCGTAAGGCTTTCCCAGACTTTCTGGTCATATCCTGTCGCGCCCGAGGAGATCATCGATTCCGCGACGCCCGTTGCAAACGCCTGGGATACTTCCGCCGCTTCGATCGTGACGGGGGCCATGCCTGTCAACTCCGCGAGCCTCGCTGTCGTGTTATTGTAGGACCGGAACTTGACGCCTGCCATATCCTCGACGCTGTTCACTTCTTTCTTGAAGTAGAGCCCCTGTGGCGGCCATGGCACATTGTAGAGAAGGTGCAGGTTCTGCTCTTCCAGAACGGCTTCGATCTTGGGCTTGGCCGCTTCCCACAGCTTGCC
>JAGXFI010000012.1 GCA_024637305.1 Sulfitobacter sp. | reverse complement strand
TTTAGCCGGATGTTAGTAATTCCGCTTTAGCTCTGATTGCCACGAATGAATGGAAAGGCAATCTTATGGCCACCAAAATGGATTTGCTCGCCAGTTGGTATCGGGACGTCTGGGAACACCGCGACCCGGGTGCGATCGACAAATATTTTCACGCAAATGCCCAGGCGTCCGGGATCGTTCCCGATCTGATGATCGACACTGGCGAATTTCGGGAGCTGGTCACGGTCATTCTGACGATGGTCTCCAATATCAGCGTCGATTTTCTGCATGTCGTGGAACAGGACGATTGGCTGTGCGCGCTGCTTCGGATCAGTGGCGAGCCTGACGGCAGCGCTGACCGTCTTTCCGTGCACTCTCAGGTGATGATCCGTGTCGAGGACGGCTACATCGCGGAAGCATACAATTCCTTCGATTTTCTCAGTTTTTTCGAGCATCTTGGCCAGCTTCCCCCGAATGCCCTCCCGCTGCTGATGAGCGGCACGCACCTCAGCTGAGGATTGACCGGCGACCGCCCCGTGTGGCACCAAGGCTTCATGAGGACCGCGATTGCCCCGTGAGGCTTTGGTCCAATAATCGCATCCTTCACCTTGTCAAAGGATGCTATCCATGACCGTAACACATGAAATAAACCCTGCCCGATTTCTGCGCCTGATAGGCGCGCCGGACTGTGCTGTTGTCGTAGATATCTCTATCAACGCGGTCGGCTTGTCGTGTCAATACCGACGCGATCTGCAGCAATCGGAGGCGGAAATGACAATCCATGACGCGCTTTGCCGTTGGGCGCGCGATGGTGCAAACGAGACCCACGACTGGCCTGCGGGGCGGACGGCATGACAACGCCAACCTGGCGCGAAATGACGCATATCTTTGCGCGAATCGGCGTGTTGTCCTTCGGTGGCCCTGCCGCGCAAATCGCCTTGATGCATCGCGAACTGGTAGAGCGGCGAACGTGGTTGACCGAAGACACCTATCTGCGCGCCTTGTCCTTGTGCATGCTGCTCCCGGGGCCCGAAGCGATGCAACTGGCGACATTCGCCGGCTGGCGCTTGCGCGGGACCGCCGGCGGTTTGCTGGCGGGGCTGCTTTTCGTCGTGCCGGGCGCGCTGGTCATCGCGGTCCTGGCCCTGCTTTATGCGTCATATGGGCAAATGCCTTCCGTTCAGGCAGCTTTTCTCGGCATCAAGGCGGCGGTAATTGTCGTTGTCTTTCAAGCCCTGCGTAAAGTGGCGGCCAAGGCGCTGGTTGGCGTTGAAGGCTGGACCCTCGCGGTCTTGTCGTTTGCGGCGCTTTTCATCTTCGGATTGCCCTTTCCGCTGATCATCATCGTCGCCGGGGTATGGGGGTACACGCACCACGCACATCACATCGCCAAGGCCCCCACTCATTCGCCCGGCGCGCGCACCCTGCGCACAGCCCTGGTCTGGGGTATGCTCTGGGCATTGCCCCTGTTGGTGCTCTGGGCGCTGGACGAGCGATTTTTGCTGGAGCTGGGGCTTTTCTTTTCCAAACTGGCTGTCGTGACCTTTGGCGGGGCTTATGCGGTGCTCGGGTATATGACGCAAACGGTCGTGACCGATCTGGGCTGGCTCACTACGGACCAGATGATCGACGCGCTGGGACTGGCAGAGACAACGCCCGGACCGCTCATTCTGGTAACGGAATTCGTGGCCCTTCTGGCCGGTTTCGCACAATCGGGTTTCTGGGGCGGGTTGGCGGCAGGTCTGATCGCCCTTTGGGTGACTTTCACGCCATGCTTTTTGTGGATATTCGTCGCCGGTCCTTATCTCGAACAGATTTCAGCACAGCCGCGATTGTCTGCGGCGCTAGGTGCGATTACGGCTGCTGTGGTGGGCGTTATCGCCAATCTGTCACTGTGGTTCGCGCTGCATGTGCTGTTTGACCGCGTGGGCACGGCGGGCGGCCTTGCCCTTCCCATTCCTGATGCAAGCAGCTTCAACCCCGCCGCGACAGCTCTTTGCGCGACGGCAGCGGTTCTGATGCTAGGGTTGCGCCTGGGGTTTGTCACGGCAATGGCGATTCTCGCGGCATTCGGCCTGCTGATCGGCACTGTCTGAACGGCTGGGCCTTTCCTCTGCCGCAGAATCGCTTATGCTGATCTAAAGGAAACACTCGCAGCGGAGAGCGCGATGACCCGCAGCATAGATTACGGCAACCTCATGCATGACGCGATGCGCGGTCTGATCCGCAAGGTATTGCTGGATGTGGCGGCAAACGGCCTGCCGGGCGAGCATCATTTCTTCATTACGTTTGACACCAGTCACCCCGATGCAGAGCTGGCCGATTGGCTATCGGACCGCTATCCGGGCGAGATGACCGTTGTCATGCAGCACTGGTATGACGGTTTGGACATTGGCGAAGACGGATTTTCGATCACGCTCAACTTTGGCGATACGCCGGAGCCTTTGTATATCCCCTATGACGCGATCCGCACCTTTGTAGATCCATCGGTAGAATTCGGTCTTCGTTTCGAACAACAAGAACCCGCGCAAACCGCAGATGACAAGGATGACCTGCCCCCGACGGACGGATCCGAGCTGGACGCTCCGGAACCCAAGTCGAAGGACGCGCAGGTTGTCTCGCTCGACAGTTTTCGCAAATAGCGTCCGCACGCCTGATTGCGCCTACGCGCGCGCGGCGCTACACCGCTGCGCAACAGTCGTGAATGATCAGGAGCCTTAGCATGGCCGATACCCGTACCGAAACCGACAGCTTTGGCCCCCTCGAAGTCCCGTCAGACAAATATTGGGGCGCGCAGACCCAGCGCTCGATCATCAATTTTCCCATTGGTTGGGAAAAACAGCCTGTTGCCATCATCCGAGCCCTTGGCGTGATCAAGAAAGCGGCGGCGACAGTGAACCTGGAATTCGGCGATCTGGACGCCGATCTTGCGCCCGCGATTCAGCAGGCCGCCCAAGAGGTCATCGACGGAAAGTTCGACGACAACTTTCCGCTGGTCGTCTGGCAGACAGGGTCCGGCACCCAGTCGAACATGAACGCCAACGAGGTGATTTCCAACCGCGCAATCGAGATCATGGGCGGCGAGATGGGATCCAAAAGCCCCGTTCACCCCAATGACCATTGCAACATGGGGCAGTCTTCCAACGACACATTCCCGACGGCGATGCATGTCGGTACCGCGATGATGGCGCGCGACACGCTGCTGCCGGGACTGCGCAAGCTGCATGAAGCGCTGGTCGTCAAGTCGGACGAATTCAAGGACATCATCAAGATCGGCCGCACCCATACCCAAGACGCCACACCGCTGACCCTGGGTCAGGAATTCGGCGGCTATGCGCATCAGATGGCCAAGGCGATCCAGCGTGTCGAGATGTGTCTTCCCGATATCTATGAGCTGGCACAGGGCGGTACGGCCGTCGGGACCGGTCTGAATACCCGCAAGGGCTTTGCCGAAAAGGTCGCCGCGCAGATCGCCGAGATCACCGGCCTGCCCTTCGTCACCGCGCCCAACAAGTTCGAAGCCCTTGCTGCACATGACGCAATGGTCATGTTTTCCGGCGCGTTGAAGACGGTTGCCGGATCGATGTTCAAGATCGCCAACGACATGCGGCTGTTGGGATCCGGTCCGCGGTCGGGCTTGGGAGAGCTGATCCTGCCGGAAAACGAGCCGGGGTCTTCCATCATGCCCGGCAAGGTCAACCCGACACAGGCCGAGGCGCTGACCATGGTCTGCGCGCATGTGATGGGCAATGACGCGGCCATCGGCTTTGCCGGCTCGCAGGGACATTTCGAGCTGAACGTGTACAACCCGATGATGAGCTATAACCTTTTGCAATCCATGCAACTTCTCGGTGATGCTGCCAGCAGCTTTACCGACAATATGGTCACCGGTACGCAGGCGAACGTGGAGCGGATCGACAAGCTGATGAAGGAATCGTTGATGCTGGTGACAGCGCTGGCACCGACGATAGGCTATGACAACGCCACAAAGGTCGCCAAGACGGCGCACAAGAATGGTACCACGTTGAAGCAAGAGGCGATCGCGCTCGGCTTCGTGGATGAAGAAACCTTTGATCGGGTCGTGCGGCCCGAAGATATGATAGGACCCAAATGAGTGCCCCGATCAACCTCAACAAGGTAAAAAAAGAGCGTAACCGCGCATCTCGCAAGGCCCGTGCGGATGAAAACGCCGTCGCTTTCGGTCAGACCAAGGCGCAAAAAGAAGCGCTTCAAGAGCGTGCCGCGTTGATAAAGCGCAACCTGGAAGCGCATAAACGCGAGACATGAGCGCACGTCCCGTCAAACATTCGGTGACGTTGAAGGGACATCGCACGTCGATCTCGCTCGAAGCAGCTTTTTGGCAGGAACTGCGTCGAATGGCAGCGGCGCAGGGCAAGCCGATCAATGCCCTGGTCGCAGAGATTGATGAACGTCGCGGTCTGGATTCCGGTCTGGCGTCGGCAATCCGGGTTCACGTCCTGCAAGCGCTAAGAGAAAATTTACCAAGTGACGGGTAGGAATGGCCTATGGCGATTCCCGCACCCCTTTCACCCGATGCCTGGGTAACTCATCTGTTCAGTGCCAAGGCCGCGCGCGAAGGCGGCGTTATCCATCGGCGTTTGCGCGACATCGAGCGCTACGTGGGGCGCGATGTCTTTGAAACGGAATTGCGACGTCGCGGCTACCATGCTGCCGAGAACGCAGGGCAATTGGTCATCTTCTGCAACCAAGAGCCCATCCGTTTGATATTATAGCCGATTTTTTGCGAAAAAAGCGCGCCGGAATTTTCGAAAATTCCGGCGCGCTACACGACCGACGCCGCATATATCGCGTCGATATTCTTGCCGAGGGCCGCGTTGAAATCCGCATCCGACATCTTGACGTTCAACCCTTCCGTCAAAGCCCGGCTAAAACTGGCGATCATCTTGTGGTTTCTGCCCAGCTTCTCGCAGGCGTCAGCCGTTGAATAACCCCCCGACAGCGCCACGACCCGCAGCACACGCGGATGGTCCGCCAGCCCGTCATAAAGACCAGCCTGGTCTGGAATCGTCAGTTTCAGCATGACGTGGACGTCTTCGGCCAATCCGTCGAGGTGGCGCTTGATTTCGGCCTCCAGCAGGTCTTCTGCTTCGGCTTTGCTTTCGGAATGGATGTTCACCTCTGGCTCGATAATCGGGACCAGACCGGCGGCGGCAACGGTATTGCCGACATCAAACTGCTGCGCCACGACATCTGCAATGCCCTTTGGGTTGGCGTCATGGATCACCGAACGTTCCTTGGTTCCGAAAATGCCCTTGGACTTTGCCTCGCTCAAAAGGGCTCCCAAATCCGGAATCGGATTCATCATCTGAACCCCGTCCGCCTGATCGGCCAGACCCTTGTCGATCTTTAGAAATGGCACGACACCGCGCCCTTCCCAGAGCAACTGGGCGACCGGGGTGTCATTGATCGTCTCGTTCATGGTGCGTTCGAACAGGATCGCACCGATAACCTTGTCTGCGGTGAAATCATCCGCCAGAATGATCCGGGCGCGCATATCGTGCATGGCCTTGAACATTTCCGCATCGCCGGAATAATCCGAAGGCTCCACCCCGTAGAGGCTGAGCGCCTTGGGGGTCGAACCGCCCGATTGGTCCAGAGCGGCGATAAATCCCTTGCCGCTCTTCATCTGAGTACGTTGCGCGTCCGTATTGGCCATATGAGGCGTCCCTTGTAACCCGTGATTCCGTTGCGCAGCTTTTAAATCATTCCGCTGCACGATGATAGGCTCAGCGCCGCTCCAGTCTCAGGTGGATACCTTCGCGCGCGCGAACCGTCAGATGCGCAACCGGCACCGGTTCCTTTCCCGGCACGGGAACGACACGAAAATCAAGCAATATGCGCGACAGGATCAAAGGACCTTCGATCATTGCAAAGCCTGCACCGGGGCACACCCGCGCGCCTGCACTGAAGGGTATGAACGCCTCGCGCTGGCATTTTCGGCCGTTTTCGGTCTGCCACCGTGATGGATCGAACGCATCTGGCTCATCCCAAAGCCGTTCATGCCGGTGCAAATGCCATGGGCTAAGAACCAGTTGGGACCCCTGCGGTACGTCCCGATCGCGGAAACATTCTGACCGGGCCGCCTCGCGCACCATCATGGGCACGGGCGGATAGAGCCGAAGGGCTTCACGAAATACATCGCGGCTCAGGCGCAGTTGCGACATGACCGCGAAATCGCACTCCTGCATGTTTTCGGCTTCTGCCGCCAACCGGTCCTGCCAGTCGGGATAGGCCGCGACGAGATACAGCGCCCAAGCCAAGGCTGATGCACTGGTTTCATGGCCTGCAAGAAAGAATATTGCAACCTGATCGACCATCTCGTCCGTAGAGAAATACGCGCCCGTTTCTGGGTCCGCTGTCGTCATGATCTTGGTAGCCAGATCGTCCGGAGCATTGCCGGCGTCGATCCGGGCACGCCGCGCAATCGTCAGGTCAGTAATCAGCGCTCGGATTTTCTGCGCGCTCGCCTTGGTGTCACGCCGGCGAAGTCGCGGCATCCAGCGTGGCAACGGCACGAATGCTGCAAGGTTGAGGATCGGTTGACTACGTTGATAGGTCCGGAATTCGTCAAACACCGCGCGGGCGACCTCATGTTCGATCGGCATCGAAAACAAAGTGCGAAAGATCACATCCGCGGCGGCGTGGCTGGTTTCGGCCTCGATCTCGATGGTCTGGCCAACGCGACGATCAAGCCGCCGCGCCGCGGCTTCGGCGGCGTCCCACATGGCGGGAAAGGTTACGCGCAGGCGACCGCCCTCGAACGCCGGGTCGATGATGCGGCGCTGGCGTTCCCATGTCTCGCCATTTGTCAGAAAAACGGAATTTCCCAGCAAGGGGCGCAACCCTTCACCAATACGAGCCGACTTGGGGAAATCCTTGGGGCGGTCTTTCAGAACGGTCTTGACCAGATCGGGCTGGTTCAGAAGAAAGCTGCGGAAAAATGGCGTACGAAACTCGGCCATCCACGCGCGGTACAATCGGGCCGGTTGCGCCGACAGGATGTCGGAGCGAAACAGTCGGGCATAGCGCCAAAGGGCAACCTTGCCCGGACGGCTTTGCGGTTTGGGCGGTAGCTTCATGGACGCACGGATGTGAATTTGTTGACAGGATTTACCTTGCGCGACTTTGACGGGGCGCGGTTCTTGTAGCGGTCTGCCAACGTCACAGGACCCGCCGTGATGCGGAAATAATCATAGTCGCGGGGGCGGTCAAAGGCGCAAAGATACTGAAAATGCAGTCGAAAGAATCGCCAACGCAATGCGCGCCAGCGCTCAGCGCTCAGGGTCTGTGTGAACGCCGCGGAAAAGACCAGCGGCCAGCGTTTATCCAGTGGGGCAACACCCGTCACGGCCACCGGATCGCACAGTGCAAATGCACAGCCGTCCCCGGGCGCGGTCACATCCACCCAGGTCAGCGCGGCACTGGCCGACAGAAAGGCCAGATCACCGCGCAGGCGGTTCGCGTCGGGCAGGAAAGAGATCATCGGAACCACCTGCCCGAGACTTAGAAATGCCAGCGGCGGTCCGGATGGCGGGACACGGCGGGCGCGGATCAGATCGGCCAGCATCGACACGCCGAGATGCGCGCCTGACGAATGGCCAACGATCAGTACTTCGTCATAATCTTCGGTCAGCGCTTTGGCGACACGGTCTGCAAACTCCGCCAGACGGGTTTCCAGTCGCGCATCATATGCCCCGCAAGTCGCCGCACCGTAGGCATAGTCATGCATGAGATAGTAGGCAAAGATCTTGCCATCCGCTTTCTTGAACCGGCGCAGCACTGCCACCGCACCTCCTGCGCCCAGAGCAATGGCGACCGGAACGCCCCACAGGCCGATCAAGGGCGACAGCGCCGAATTTGCTGCCCATGCCACCAGCGCGGCGGCAACAAAAGCCAAAGCAAGTTGCGCCAGTAACATGCCAACCGGATAAAGCGCCGCAATGACAGGTCCCTTGCGCAACCCCATAAGCCGCCACAGGGCCCCGGTCGAGACATAGACCCACGCCGTCCGCACAAGTTGCACGTAGGTGGCGAGAATCGAATTGCTCATGCTCGCACGCACAATATCGGACCAGATCAGGACGTCCATATCAGCCGCGACGGTTTTGTCATCCATCCGCGCGTCCACATGCCACCCGAAACCTGCGCGCGCCGCGCCCGCTTGCAGCGCGATTTCATAGCCCGAGATTGCCGCCTGCGCGGCCCCTTCGGTGCGGTAAAGCTCGCGATAGCGCCGTGGCGGGATCGGATCGTATCCGGGGATATAGAACACCCGGCGCCGCTTGACTGTGTTGATGGGACTGCTCATGGCCAACTCGATTTTCGGCCATGCTAGCGCCAAAATCTGGCCTGCGTAAGGCGTTTAACCGACGAGGCTGAGCACGGGGAAGGTTTCCAGCAACCAGAAGCTGAACCATGTAAAGGCACCGGTCAGCAACGCCAGCCCGACGAGAACCAACAAACCGCCCATGATGCGCTCGATCAGTTTCATGTGGCGTTTGATCCGGTTCATCACGCCCATGGCGCGGGTGATGAACATCGCCGCCAGCAGAAATGGAATCCCCAATCCGGCGGCGTAAATACCCAGCAGCAGCGTGCCGCGAGCCACGGACGCTTCTGTCGCGGCCAGCGACAGGATCGCACCAAGCTGCGGTCCGATACAAGGCGTCCAACCAAAAGCAAACGCGAGACCAAGCACATAGGCCCCGAAGGACGATCCGCCCTTGTCGCCTGCATTCAGGCGGGCCTCCTGATCCAGAAACGGAATGCGGAAAACGCCCAGGAAATGGAGCCCAAAGACAATGACGACAATGCCTGAAATTTGCGCCAGAAGCACCTGATTATAAATGAAAAATGTACCAAAGGTTGATGCTGCGAAACCAAGGATCAAGAACACCGTACTTAGCCCGAGTACAAAGAACAGCGCCGCTACCACAGCGCGCCGGCGTGCAGCAGTCACATTCGACATGTCGCCAAGGCTCACCCCGCTCATATAGGCGAGATAAGGTGGCACGATAGGCAGCACGCAAGGGCTGAGAAAACTGATGATTCCCGCGGCAAGCGCGATAGTCATGGCAGGCAAGAGGCTTGCGTCTATGAGATCGATTCCGAACATGCCCCTCCTTAGCTGTCCTTGCTGCTCGCGTCACGTCACAAGGCTGTGGACACTTTGAAATATCACGCCTAAGTCATGGGAATGACCCACGATCTAGATGCGACAGGGCTGCTTTGCCCCCTTCCCGTCCTCAAGGCCCGAAAACGGCTTCAGGCGTTGCAGCCGGGGGATATCCTGAACATACGGGCCGATGATCCTGCCGCAATTGTGGATATCCCGCATTTCTGCGCGCAAGCGGGCCATATTCTCGTCGAGATGACGGCAGACGGCAGCGGACAGCTGTATGTGGTGCGCAAAGGGGACTGAGGCCAATCAGCCAATCATCGGGCCACCCGGACCGGTCGTTTCTTCGTAGTGCCGACGCAGGCGCAAGAGCGCGATCCGCAGGACGATCTTTCCTGAACGCGCCGACCAGCCCAGCTTTTTCTCGACTGTTTCAAGGCCTTCGAGGTAGCAGCAGCACCGTAGCACCACATCTGACAATCCGGGGCCCAGATCCTGCAAGGCTGCTGCGACGCGGGTGCGTGCTTCGGCAGGGCCGGTCGGCGCGCCATGACCGCCGGAATAGTTTTCGCGACCAGAGGTCGTGAGGAAACGATCCCAGTCCTGGGCCATCCGCGGCCCCATCTGTGCCAATTCGAAATCTTCCCGCAGGTGTTCGCCGGCATTGACCATGTCTGAGGTCAGAAAAGGCTCCCCGTCGCGGTCACGGCGCCGCGCAAGCGCGGTTAAAGGGCTTTCTGCTGCATTATAGCGAATGCGCTTGCGCACGCCATCATCCTCACCCCCCGCCAAGGCCGGTTTGGCATGGTCGAACCCCGCCGGTGCCTCGGCCATTCCGGTGGTCGCATGTTTGCGGGCCTGCGCGCTTTCGCTTTTCGCCATCAACCCCGCCAGGGCGCTCCGGCCTGCCGCAGTGACTTGATATCGCGTGATCTTTCCCTGTTTGCCGGCGATAATCCAGCCCTTGAGCGCCATCGCTTCGGCCACCGTGCGATCCACCACGCCGGTACGTGTAGAGGACCCGGCCACACCATCACGCACGACCACGGCTTTCTCCATGTTTGCGGCGACCGCAAGCACGGCCCCTTTTTCACAAAGCCTGCGCAGAATGCGCACGGCTTCGAGGTCGAGCGTCTTGGAATCAGGTGGCGTATCGTTCTCGGAGATCATCTTTGTCATTTTGGCGCTATCCTGTGGCGTATCGAAACCTTTGGCTACATCGCGTGCTTGAACCCCGTGCGCACCAAGATGGCGCAAGGCAGCATCGATCAGCGGATCGTCACGGCGCGTTTCCAACCTTCGGATCTGGCGCATGATGGTGGAAGGGTGACACCCTTCGTCTCGTGCCAGGGACCTGATCGACGTTCCTGCCTCGGTATGGGCCAAGTAGTTCTTGACGCTCTCCGGTACCCAGCAAGGCAGGCCCGCCAATGGCGGTTTCTGGCCCTCGATCTGTGTGTCACTCAACGTCATTCCGCGTCCAGTCCTCTGGTCAATTTACCGCCATAAATCGCGACTTGCACAACCTAGGGATGTATTTCTTACGCAATCGTTAATAATTACGCGCCGTTTGCTAAGCATTGTTTCTAAATGATAAATAGTCATGAAACCAGCGCACGCATAATCCACAGATCGCGCAACACTCGCCATAGTTGTGCCACAGTTAGGTCACCGAAAAGCGAATCGGCACCTGTGCAAACCACTTCAAGGAACCAACAATGCAAGACCTGTTTTCCATGCTCAATGCCCTGCACCGCCCCCGCCTCCTGATGCGCGCGGCGCGTCTGGGATCACAGGAATACCGGCGCTCGGGCCACCTGCCGCGCCTGCTGGGATACGGGGTACTGCCACGGCACGCGGCCGCCATCCTCAAGCTCATGGAAATCGAGGCGGATCTTGAAGACAAACGCAAAGTGGCGGACGATAGCTACAGCATCGTCCGCCACGTTGATGTCTTGATCGCGATCGTCGGCGAAGCGCGCGAACTGCGCGCCGCGCAGGGCGCTACATGAAGCTGTCCGGCTCGGCTGCCTTCTTCTGGGCAACAAAAGCATCGAGCGCTTCAGCGATGGCCGGGTCCAATGGCGGCTGCTGATAGTCCGCCAGCATCCTTTTGACCCGCAGATTGGCGAGGGTCTGCGTATCGCGTGCGCCCTCGTCCTCCCAAGTCTCATAGGGTTTGTAATCCAGCAGATCGGACTTCCAGAACGCCGCCTTGAAATTGGCCTGCGTATGCGCGCAGCCAAGGTAATGGCCACCCGGCCCGACCTCGCGGATGGCGTCCATCGCTTGCGCGTTCTCGTCGATTTCGACACCCTTGGCGAGATGATGCAGTGTGCCAAGCTGGTCCGCATCCATCACGAATTTCTCGAAGGACGAGACAAGACCGCCCTCCAGCCAGCCACAGCTATGCAGCATGAAATTCACCCCGGCCAGCAGCCCCATGTTCAGGCTGTTTGACGTCTCGTAAGCGGCCTGCGCATCGGGCAGTTTCGAGCCGCAGAACGATCCCGCCGACCGGAACGGCAAATTCATCCGGCGCGCCAACTGGCCTGCGCCATAGGTGATGTGCGCAGCTTCGGGCGTGCCAAAGGTGGGCGCACCACTGTTCATGTCGATCGAGGTAACAAACGCACCGAAGATCACCGGCGCGCCCTTGCGGACGAGCTGGCTGTAGGCGATCCCGGCAAGGACCTCTGCCAGAACCTGGGTCAGTGTCCCCGCGACCGATACAGGTGCCATTGCACCGCCAACGATGAACGGCGAAATGATGCAGGCCTGATTGTTCCTGGCATAGATTTCCAACGCACCCATCATCACGTCGTCGAATGTCATCGGCGAGTTGATGTTGATGAGCGATGTCATCACCGTGTTTTCCTGAACGAAATCCTTTCCGAACAACACGCCGCACATATCAACACTGTCCTGAGCGCGGCTTGGCTCTGTCACCGATCCCATGAACGGCTTGTCGCTTAGTGTCATGTGCGCGTGCAGCATGTCGAGATGGCGTTTGTTTACCGGAATGTCCGTCGGTTCACAGACCGTGCCACCGGAATGGTGCAGCCACTTGGACATATAGCCCAGCTTTACGAACTTGCGGAAATCTTCCATCGTGGCATAGCGTCGGCCCCCTTCCATATCACGCACGAAGGGCGGACCATAGACCGGTGCCAGCACCAGGCTGTTTCCGCCAACGCGCACGTTGCGGGCGGGATTACGGGCGTGCTGGATGTATTCCGACGGTGCCGTTTCACACAGTTTGCGCGCCAGACCTTTGGGAATGCGCACCCGCTCTCCGTCAACGTCGGCACCTGCGTCACGCCATAGTTGCAACGCACCGGGATTATCGGGAAAGTTGACGCCGATCTCTTCGAGAACCTGATCCGCATTCGCCTCGATGATCGCAAGCGCTTCTTCGGTCAGCACTTCGAAATTGGGAATGTTGCGTTCGATATAACGCGCCGTCTCAAAGGACACCGCGCTGCGCTCTGCCCGCCGCGCCGCACCGCCGCCCCCGCGACTCCGTCTTGCCTGTTCCGCCATGTCATATCCCTTCGCGAATAACTTTGCCTGTGCCTACTCCATCCCCCGCGCCTCTTTCGCGCGGATAACGGCCCCCGAGGGAGAAAAGCGACATGACCCCTCTCCATCTACCCAGATTAGCTCCGACGGGCGACGGTCGGCTCTCGTCCCCCCTTGCCCCGCACTAAAACGCGGCCTAATCAGACATTATGACAGAACATACCCATGATCGCCTTCTCATCATCGACTTCGGCAGCCAGGTCACGCAGCTAATCGCGCGGCGCCTGCGTGAATTGAATGTCTACTGCGAAATCCACCCCTACAATGCGGTCGATGACGCCTTCCTGAAGGAATTCGCCCCCAAGGCGGTGATTTTCTCCGGGGGGCCTTCCTCGGTCTTTGCGGCCGGCGCGCCGATGCCACCGGAAAAGATCTTTGAACTCGGCGTTCCGATCCTGGGCATCTGTTATGGTCAGCAGGTCATGATGCATTGTCTCGGCGGCCATGTGGAG
>JAGXFI010000076.1 GCA_024637305.1 Sulfitobacter sp. | reverse complement strand
GGTGTTGTTGATGATGTCGTGCATCACGATGCCACCGCAGCTATGGGCGGCCTCGTTCACTTCCACCCGCGCACCAAGGCTGGTGATCCAGATCGGGACCTGATGCTTTACGCAGATCTCCAGATCGCGCTCCAACCTCGCATTGCTGCGATGCACGATCTGGTTCACCGCAAAGGGTGCCGCGGGACGGTCGGGGTTTGCCTGATTGTGGCGGTCAAGCTCTTCCCTGATCTGGGTCAGCCATGTGTCCAGAAGCGGATGCTCGCCTTCGCCTTCGCGGGCGTTGAGCGCGGGAAAGGATCCGACGATCCCCGCCTTGCACTGCGCGATTACCAGTTCAGGCACCGAGATGATGAACAGCGGCGATCCGATCAACGGAATGCGCAAATTCTGCAAGGCGGGTGGTAGATGGCTGTCGTTTCTGGGCATGGAGGCTCCGGTCGGGGGAAAATTGACGGTGAGGCGGGTAGTGAACCCGCCCCTTTTGTTAGAGAACCTCAAACAGCCCCGCGCCGCCCATGCCGCCGCCGATACACATCGTGCAGACAACGTATTTCACGCCGCGACGCTTGCCCTCGATCAGCGCATGACCGACCATCCGCGCGCCCGACATGCCGTAAGGGTGCCCAATCGAAATTGCCCCGCCATTGACGTTCAGCAACTCGTTCGGGATGCCCAGTTTGTCGCGGCTATAGATCACCTGGACCGCGAACGCCTCGTTCAGTTCCCACAGACCGATATCGTCCATCTTGAGCCCATGCGCCTTGAGCAGTGGCGGCACGGCGAAAACCGGACCGATCCCCATTTCATCCGGCTCGCAGCCTGCGGCCCAGACACCGACGCAGCGGCCCAACGGCTCCAGACCCATCTTCTCCGCCATCTTGGCTTCCATCACCACAGACGCCGACGCGCCGTCAGAAAGCTGCGACGCGTTCCCGGCGGTGATGAATTTGCCTTCCTTGATGTGGATGCCGTCCTTGAACACCGGTTGCAGACCCGCCAGGCTGGCCGCATCCGTCGAGGGGCGGTTGCCTTCGTCTTTTTCCAGCGTGACCTCGTGACTGCTGATCTCTTTGGTTTCGCGGTCCTGCATCATCATGGTCGTGGTAAACGGCACGATCTCGTCGTCGAACTTGCCCGCCTGCTGTGCTTCGTGTGTGCGCCTTTGCGATTCAGCGGCGTATTCGTCCTGCGCCTCGCGGCTGACATTATAGCGTGTGGCAACGGTTTCCGCCGTCTCCAGCATCGACATGTACATCTCGGGCTTGTGTTCTTTCAGCCAGCTGTCGGCTTTGACCCGCATCTCAGGCGTCTGCACCATCGAGATGCTTTCGACACCGCCACCAACAACGATATCCATGCCGTCCACGATCACCTGCTTGGACGCGGCACCGATGGCCATCATGCCGGACGCGCATTGGCGATCCAGCGACATGCCGGCAACCGTCACGGGCAGACCCGCACGAATGGCCGCCTGTCGCGCGATGTTGCCCGCACCATGCCCCTGCTGAAGCGCGGAGCCGATGACGCAATCGACAACCTGGCCCCCTTCGATGCCAGCACGCTTGACGGCCTGCTCGATCGCATGGCCAGCGAGGGTTTGCGGCGATGTCGCGTTGAACGCTCCCCGATAGGCTTTGCCAATCGGGGTCCGGGCGGTGGAAACGATGACTGCATCACGCATGTTTTTGATCCTTCGGTTTAGGTTTCAAGAGCCCCAATCCAGCTTGAGGCCCCGGGCCTTGGCTGCATTCTGAGCATATTTTCGGGTCTGGCTAAAGGCGTCGGTCAGGATTTCCTGATCCGCCTCTTCGGTAATTTCCGTGAACCTTGCGGCGACGGTTTCGGGCGTGTTGTCACCGGCGGACAACGTAATGCCGCGGGTTTCATATACCCGCGTTTGCGCGAAACTGCCTGCACCGGCACCCAGGATCACGCGGCTCGGCGCGTCTTCGGACACGAGGTAGAGCAGACCGGGGGTTATCGTCTCGGGCGCGAGCAACTCAACCGCTTCAGGCGGCAGCAAATCCTCTGTCATCCGCGTGGCCGCCGTCGGTGCCAATGTGTTGACACGGATATTGTCGCGCGCGCCTTCAAGGTGCAGAACATTCATCAAGCCCATCATCGCAGCCTTCGCGGCCCCGTAATTCGATTGCCCGAAATTGCCGTAAAGGCCGGAGGCCGAAGATGTCAGCACGATCCGCCCATAGCCCTGCGCCCGCATGATCGGCCAGCAGGCGTGGGTTACCGTGGCGGATCCGATCAGATGCACGTCTACGACCTTGCGAAAATCGGCCATGTCCATTTTGGCAAAAGTCTTGTCTCGCAGGATGCCCGCGTTGTTGACGACGATGTCGATGCGGCCCCAGTTTTCCATGGCGCGTGCGACCATATCGGCTACGCCCGGTTCATCCGACACATCCGCGCCATGCGCCATCGCCTCGCCACCAGCGGCGCGAATTTCCTCGGCGACGGTCTGCGCAGCTTCGCTGGACGCACCCTGACCGTCCGTGCTGACACCCAGATCGTTGACGACAACCTTGGCACCCCGTGCCGCCAGACCCAGCGCGTGACTGCGGCCTAGGCCGGTCCCAGCCCCGGTTACGATCGCCACGCGGTTATCAAAGCGGATAGCCATCAGTGCAATGCCCGCTCAAAGATGTTCGGCCCGCTCATCACGTTGATGCCGCCCGAAACCGGGATCACGGCCCCGGTGATGTAGGCACCGCCCCGTCCGCACAGGAACAGCATGCAGCCACCGATATCTTCATCGCGACCCACACGACCCAGCGGAACGTCCTTGCCGACCTGATCACGCATCGTCTCGTCATGCGTGGCAAAGGCGGTCATGCGGCTGACAAACGGTCCGGGGGCCAGCGCATTCACCGTGATCGCGTCCCCCGCAAGTTCCTTGGCGAGGATCTTGCTGAGATGGATCACCGCAGCCTTGGACGCGGAATAGCTGTAGGCACCGTCGCCCATTTCGCGCTCGCCCATCACAGAGCCGACATTGATTACCCGCGCCGGATCGTCGACCGTGCCCGACGCCTTCAGCATCGGCAATAGTTTTTGGGTCAGATCAAACAGGCCCGCCACGTTGACGTTCATCACCTTGGCCCATGCGGCAAAGGGAAATTCGCCCATCGGAGCGCCCCAGGTGATGCCTGCGTTGTTCATCAGAATATCGAGGGTATCGGTATGTTCATGGACCAATTTGACAATCGCATCGACGCCTTCCTCGGTGCCGACGTCGCCAGCAAAGCCTGTCGCCTTGCCTTTGGCACCCATCCCGTTCAGTTCCTTGGCCACGGCCTCACAGGCGTCGCCCTTGCGGCTGGCGATCAGCACATCGGCACCCGCGCGCATCAGCGCCTCGGCGGCCATGCGCCCGATACCCGTAGCACCGCCCGTGACCAGCGCCGTCTTGCCATCAAGTCCGAATAGCGTCTGAATATCCATCAAAATCCCCGTTCTTTTGCGACCACTTCGGCGTGATAGCCATAATCGCCAAGCCACTCGGCCCCCACGCGGGCGCGTTTCATGTAAAAGCCCATATCATAGGCATCCGTCATGCCGATCCCGCCGTGCATCTGCACGCCTTCCTGTACCGCCAACTGCGCGGTCGCGGTCGCCCGCGCCTTGGCCAGCGATACTGCGAGAGTCGCGTTGGCGGCGTCTTCATCCAGCATTCGACCTGCATGCAGGATCGCCGAAGCCGTCACCTCTATTTCGCACCACAAATGCGCGGCGCGATGTTGCAGCGCCTGAAAGCTGCCGATGGTCACGCCAAACTGCTTGCGCTCTTTCAGATAGGCGGTCGTCATCCCGAACGCGCCGGCGGCGACCCCTGTCATCTCGGCGGCCAGCGCCGCTTGTCCGGCCTGCATCGCGGGTCGCAGCACGTCCATCGCGTGATCGACCTGGCCCAGAACATCCTCGCCCGTCGCTTCCACATTGGCAAAATCAATGCGCACAGCGTCGCGGTCGTCGATCATGTTCCGCGCGTCGCGCGTGATCCCGTCCCGGTCGGCGGGGATGTCGAACAGGGTCAAACCGTCATCCGTCCTTGTCAGAACCAGCAGCCGGTCGGCCAGCCCGCCGTCAACGACAAAGCTCTTTTGGCCGCTCAAACGAAATCCATTGCCCTCGCGCGTGGCTTGCATCTGGGTGGCATCGGGATCGAATTTCGATCCCTCGTCCAAGGCTAAGGCATATGTCACTTCTCCCGCCGCGATCTTGCCCAAGGCATCCATGGCGCGTTTGTCACTGACTTGCCTGAGCGCGGTCGCCGCCATCACTGCGGTCGAAATAAACGGGCTGACGGCCAGCGTCTTGCCCATTTCATGCGCCAGCACATTCGCTGCCGCATGACCCATATCGGACCCACCGGCATCCTCTGGCACCAGCACCCCGGCCCAACCCATCGCGGCCATGTCCTGCCACAGCTTGGGATCATGCGTCCGGCCCGCATCGCGCAGAGCGCGCAACGCCTTCACAGGCGCTGCACCATCCAGAAAGCCGCGCGCTGCGTCAGCCAACATCGTTTCGTCTTCGGTCATTACCAGCTTTGCCATCATCCTACCCCGGCAGTCCAAGAACGCGCCGCGACACGATGGACAACATCACCTCGCTAGTGCCGCCTTCGATCGAATTTGCCTTGGTACGAAGCCAATCCCCCGCACGATTGCCAAGCGGCCCGTTCCATTCCAGGGCATCGCTGCCACCGGCGGCCATAATCAGCTCGTGCCGCTTCTTGTTCAGTTCTGTACCCATGTATTTCAACATTGCCGACGCATCGCCCGCACCGGACCCCGCTTCGGCCTGATCCTTGTAGCGTTCGAGCGTCAGACCAATCGCCAACGCATCAATTTCGCAGCGCATCGCGTCGCTACGCAAAATCGGCTCAGTCAAGCCTCCTTGCATCTCGGCAAGGATCGCCCCCAGCGCGCGCCCACCACCGGCAAGCCCGCCTGCCCCGCCGCTGATCATCTCCCGCTCGTGCGTCAGAAGGTATTTCGCCACATCCCAACCGCGGTTCTCGTCGCCGACGATCTGGTTCTTTGGCACCTTGACGTCGGTAAAGAACGTCTCGCAGAACGGCGATGCACCGGAGATGAGCTTGATCGGCCGAGTCTCGATGCCCGGATCGGTCATGTCCATCAACAGGAATGATATACCCTTGTGCTTGGGTGCCTCACGGTCGGTGCGGATCAGCGCAAAGATCCAGTCAGCCTTGTCGGCATAGGACGTCCAGATTTTCTGTCCGTTGACCAGCCAGTGGTCGCCCTTGTCCTCGCCTCTGGTCTGGACACTCGCCAGATCGGATCCGGCACCGGGCTCCGAATAGCCCTGACACCACCGCACTTCGCCGCGCGCAATCGACGGCAAATACTTCAGTTTTTGCTCGTGTGAGCCGAAATGCAGCAGGGCGGGCCCCAGCATCCAGATGCCAAAGCTTTGCAAGGGCGACCGCGCATTGATCGCGGCCATTTCTTCGTGGAAGATCTTTTCCTGATCGCGCGACAAGCCGGCACCGCCGTATTCGACCGGCCACGTTGGCACCGTGTACCCTTTGGCCGCGGCCCGCTCCAACCACTGCCGCTGCGCGTCCGAGGAAAATTGCCAGCGGCTGCCGCCCCAGCAAATGGTATTTTCCGTATTCAGCCCGTCGCGCATTTCGGCGGGGCAATTCGCCTCCAGCCATTTACGCAGTTCAACTCTGAAAGTCGCCAGATCGCCTGTCGTTCCCATCGCTGTCTCCTCCCTGAAAACTGCGGACCCCCATTCCGCACAGCAAAATTGCATTTCGAAATTCGATTGACAAGAGAGTTTCTCCCAACCCACCCTAAGCGCAACCAATGGAGGACATGACCATGAAAGCAATGTTGAGCAAAGCACCCGGCGGACCGGAGACTTTGGAACTGACTGAACTGCCTGATCCAGAGCCTGCAAAGGGAGAAGTGCGCGTTCGCGTCCGGGCGGCGGGCCTGAACTTTCCCGATACGTTGATCATCCAGGACCTTTACCAAATGAAGCCCCCGCGCCCCTTCGCCCCGGGCGGCGAACTCGCGGGCGAAGTCGAGGCAGTGGGCGAGGGCGTGAGCGATCTTTCCAAAGGTGACCGCGTCCTGGCGCTTACAGGCTTTGGCGGTTTCGCGACGCATGTGGTCGTCAATGCGGCCAAAGTCATCAAGATCCCCGACGCGATGCCCTTTGAGGACGCGGCCTGTTTCGTCCTGACTTACGGCACCTCACATCATGCGCTGAAAGATCGTGCGCAACTGCAAAAGGGCGAATCGGTTCTGATACTTGGGGCCGCTGGCGGCGTCGGAATTGCCGCTGTGCAACTGGCCAAAGCCGCCGGTGCGCGTGTCATCGCCGCTGTTTCATCGCAAGAGAAAGCGGATTTTTGCCGCGATCATGGCGCGGATGAGGTCATCATTTACCCCCGGGAAATGGACCGCGATGCGCAAAAGGAATTCTCGGGGCAGATCAAGGCGCTGGCGGGCAAAGGCGGCGTTGACGTCGTCTATGATGCCGTGGGGGGCGATTACGCCGAACCCGCCGTACGCGCGCTTGCCTGGAAGGGGCGGTTCCTTGTTGTAGGCTTCCCCGCCGGCATCCCGAAAATCCCGCTGAACCTGACCCTGCTGAAGGGCAGTCAGATCATGGGCGTTTTCTGGGGTGCCTCGACGCAAATCGAGCCTAAAGGCCACTTAGAGAATATGTCAGACCTGTTTGGCCTTTACGCTGAAGGAAAGATCAAGCCGCAGATATCGGCACGTTTTCCACTGGAAGATGCGGCAAAAGCCATGCAGCTGATGCAGGAACGCAAAGTGATGGGCAAAGTCGTCCTGACGGTCGATTAACCAAGATGCGCGCAATCGTTGAACCCTCGGGCGAGCATCGTCTCGCCCCGGACCACCAATCGGCTGATCGACCCGTTGTTCGCGCCGTTGAAGGCAAACGGCTGCGCGCCCGTGGCAATCGCCATGGCGGCACCGATCACACCGCCATGCACAACAATGGCGACCAGCTCGTCCGGGTGCATCGCGGCAATACGCAAAAGACCTGTGCGGACGCGGGTATGCAGCTGTTTTGTGGTCTCGGCGTTGGGGATTTCTCCCCATTCGTGACCCTTCCGTGCGCGCTGGAACGCAGGATGGTTTTCCGCCGCGTGAAAACGGTAAAGCCCGCCATCCCAGTCACCCAGAAAGACTTCCCGCAGGTCTTCTTCGATCTTTGGCGTCAAACCAAGCGCAGCTGCCAAGGGGGCGGCCGTCTGGTGCGTGCGCTGCAAAGTCGTGACATAAATCGCCTTTATAGGTTCTGTTTTCAGCCTCTGGCCGACCGCCTCTGCCTGTGCTTCGCCGTCTTTGTGCAGCACCGGGTCGCCATGCCCGCCCATGAGGGGAAAACTTTGCCCGCGAATGGCGGGCATCGTTTCTCCGTGACGGATCAGCAGCAAATCCGCCGCTCCTTTTTCAGGTCGGAACCTGTGCTGCCTTGCCTCATTCATCCCAAGCTCACCTCTTTGCCCCAATTTTAGTCGAACGGAAAATACCATGACCAACAAAACCATCCTTATCAAGGAACTGCCTACCGGCAACCTTTCCGCCGATCATTTCGTCATGAAGGAAACCGACAGACCCGTCCCGGGAGAGAACGAAGTTTTGCTGCGCGTCGTGTTGATGTCGATTGATGCGGCCAACCGGTCCTGGATGAAGGGTGCGACCTACCGGGCCGCGGTACAGGCCGGTGACGCGATGCCGACCTATGCAATCTGCGAGGTGGTAGAGTCTAACAGCGCAAACCTGTCCCCAGGCGACATCGTAGCAACTGAGGCAACATGGTCCGAGTACGTCGCGGTTCCCGCCCGTGCGGTGCAGAAACTGCCCAAGATGAACCCTTTGTCCCACCTGATGTCCATCTACGGCATCGCGGGCAAGACCGCTTACCACGGATTGATCTCGATTGGGCAGCCGATGGCAGGCGAAACAATTCTGGTGTCCGCCGCAGCCGGTTCAGTCGGCGGCTATGTGGGGCAAATCGCAAAAGCGCTCGGGTGCCGCGTCGTCGGCATCGCGGGTGGCTCTGAAAAATGCGACTGGGTCGTCAGCGAACTGGGATTTGACGCCTGTG
>JAGXFI010000011.1 GCA_024637305.1 Sulfitobacter sp. | reverse complement strand
GCGGCCATCGCAACTGGAGCACGATTGTCATTTGCAATTGTACATTTTGTACCGATAACGGTGGTAACTCACCGAGACAAAGCAACACCTTTAGACGTTCGTCGATCCTGTTTCGACCCCATGATCCCCAAATGAAGGATGATTGGTGGAGTCGCCGGGTACCGCCCCCGGGTCCGATCCGCTTATTACGAGCGCGTTTATGTCCATAGTCCCGAAGGACACGAGTAAGGTAGCGTGTGCAGTGCGGTATTTCAAGATGCCGGAGCCGCTCTTTCAGACTTATTGGATCGGGCCATGAAGACGCTTTGTGCCAAAGCTTGTGTTTCAAGCTCCAATGCCGCCAGAGCATTGGTCACGGCGTCTGCATCTACGGCCTCAAGCGCGTCTGTGATGGCGGTATGAAGCTCCACGATACGCGCGCGGTCGCGGGCCGTGAAAGTGATCATGTTCATCAGGGGCTGCATGGCTTCGACCGCACCGGCAAGCTGGTAGCTCAGCACCGGATTGCCCGCCCCGTCCACCAATGCGCGGTGGAGCGCGACATCGGAGGCGCAAAATGCCTCGTCGGTCAGTCCGGGCTGACCCTGTCTGTGGATTTCGGCGCGCATCGTGGCCAGATGATCGGCGGTGCGGCGCTGCGCCGAGAGAGCCGCACAGGCGCGCTCAAGACAAAACCGTGCTTCGCAGGCGGTCTCGAAACTGACGGCATTCATGCTCAGCAACAGGGTCGAGGTCGTGATCTGCTGCGCGTATGCTTCTTCAAAGCTGATCCGGTTGACGAAAGCACCGCCGGTCGCCCCGCGCTGGGTACGGATCAGCGATTGCGCAGCCAGCCGTTTGAGCGCCTCGCGCACGGTGGGGCGGGACACTGCAAACTGCTCCGACAGTTCTGCTTCGGACGGAAGCCGTTCATCCACGATCAGTCTGCCCTCTACGATGGCATCGCGGATGGCCGCTGCGATCTGGGCTGACAGATCAGCGGGATTTGCACTGTCGATTTTCATATGTCTTACATTTATTGTTTGATCGCAGTTTAATTGTCTGACATTAATTTGACAACCGCGATCCGAAGGAGCCGCCCGCCATGAACCCAGTCGTCCGATCCACGCTCTGGCTTGCTTTTTTCGGGCTGATCCTTGCCGCGTGGTGGATGATGTACACCATGGCAATGGACATGGATATCGACGTGTTCGGCCGACCCGGAGAGATGGGCGAACGTATGCGCTGGATGGATCCGCGCATGGACATGTACATGCCGATGGCCACATTCGGCCCGCTGTTCGTCATGTGGGGTGCCATGATGGCAGCGATGATGCTGCCGACGATGGTGCCGACGCTGCGATCCTACGAGGACCTGATGGTCAGTGCGGACGGGACGCGCACAGGGTGGTTGGGCGTTCTGCTGGGATATTTCGCGGTTTGGCTGGTGTTTGCCGCGTTGATTGCCGCGGTGCAGCTGGTCCTGCTGTTTGCGGGGATCATCGACATGCTTGGCATCGCCCGGTCACGCTGGATCGCGGCGGCGCTGCTGCTTGCTGTTGGCCTGTTCCAGTTCACCCGTGCCAAGGAAATCTGCCACGGTGTCTGCCATTCCCCAATGATGTATTTCATCGGCCACTGGCGTACCGGCTTTTCGGGCGGCCTGCGGATGGGACTGGGCCTGGGGGCTTATTGCACCGCGTGTTGCTGGGGCTTTATGGTGCTTGGCTTTGCCGGCGGGGTGATGAACCTTGCATGGATGGGGCTGGCCACACTTTTCATGGTGGTGGAAAAACTGCCGCAGATCGGACATTATGTCACAAAACCAATGGGCGTTGCCCTGATCATCGGCGCAGGCGTCGTGGCAGGCTGGCCCATGCTAACAGGAGGATAACGATGGGCAACAGAGCGATGAACCCGAAGGACTGGGCAGTCAAGGGAGAGTTGTTTCTCAACTGTTCGTGCGAAGTTTTCTGTCCCTGTGTGGTAAGCCTTGGCGCACATCCGCCAACCGAAGGTCACTGCCATGCATGGATGGGGATCGCCATCGACAGTGGCCATTTCGAGGGCGAAGACCTGTCTGGCCTGAATGTCGGCCTGCTGGTCGACATTCCAGGGCGTATGGGCGAGGGCAACTGGAAGGTTGCGGCCTATGTCGATGAAAACGCCTCGGATCCGGCCTATGACGGACTGCTGCAGATCTTCAGCGGTGCGGCGGGCGGCACCACGGGCCTGTTTACGATGCTGGTGTCGGAAATCATCGGTGCCGAACGTGCGCCGGTGGAAATAATTCGCGAGGGCACCAAGCGGATCATCAACATCGGCCGAAAGATCCAGGGCGAGATCGAGATGATCGGCGGCGCAGAGGCGGACCAGCCTGTTATGATCAAGAATTCCAAATACTGGATGGGGCCCGATATCATCGCGGCGCAAGGATTGCGCAGCAAGGTACGCGATTACGGCCGCGTCTGGGACTTTGGCGGCAGATCCGCCGAGATCTGCGCTATCGACTGGAAAGGTGCCGCTGCGTGATCGAAAAGGGCTATGTGGTCGCCATGGCGCGCTACAATGCCTGGCAGAATAGTCAGTTGAGCGAGATCGTCGAAGGAATGGAAGAGAACGCTCTGACGCAGGATCGTGGAGCGTTCTTTGGCAGCATCTTCGGCACGATGAACCATCTGTTATGGGGCGATACCCTTTGGATGAGCCGCTGGTGCCCGGACGTGAGCGCTCCAGAAGGCGGCATCGCGCAAAGCACGACGCTCACTCTAACTCTCGGGGCGTGGAGCGCCGAGAGGTTTCGCATGGACGGACGCATCCGCATCTGGTCGAAGACCCTCGACAACATCGACCTTCGAGGCGATCTGACCTGGTACTCGGGTGCTCAGGGCCGCACGGTAACGCGGCCAATGTCCCTTTGCGTCGCGCATATGTTCAACCACCAGACACATCATCGCGGACAGATTCATGCGATGGTGTCACAAGCCGGAGCCACGCCGCCCGTGAGCGATCTTTTTGCAATGCCGGAGGACTGCTGATGGCACTTCTTTCTCCGTCGCGCCGGGTTCGGCGCACCGTATTCTCTGACGGCGTAGAGGCCGCAGGGGTCAAGGGCTACACCGTCTATAACCGCATGTTGCTTCCGACGGTGTTTGCCTCGATTCAGGAGGATTACCACCACCTCAAGAGCGCGGTGCAGATCTGGGATGTCGCCTGTGAACGGCAGGTCGAACTGCGCGGCCCGGATGCGGCGCGGCTGATGCAGATGCTGACACCGCGCGATCTGCGGGGAATGCTGCCGGGGCGGTGCTATTACGTGCCGATCGTGGATGAGACGGGTGGCATGCTGAACGATCCGGTTGCCGTGAAACTGGCGGAGGACCGCTGGTGGATATCGATTGCGGACAGTGACCTGATGCTTTGGGTCAAGGGAATCGCGAACGGCTACCGCCTGGATGTGCTGATCGACGAGCCGGACGTCAGCCCGCTGGCGGTGCAGGGACCGCGCAGCGACGATCTCATGGCGCGGGTCTTTGGGGACGCCGTGCGCGACGTGCGGTTCTTTCGCTTTGGCATGTTCGACTTTCAAGGGCGCAGTCTGGTTGTCGCACGCTCGGGCTATTCCAAGCAGGGCGGTTTCGAGATCTACGTCGAGGGCGGCGATATCGCGATGCCCTTGTGGCACGCGCTTTTTGAGGCGGGCAAGGATCTGGACGTGCGCGCAGGATGTCCAAACCTGATCGAACGGATCGAGGGCGGTTTGCTGAGCTACGGCAACGACATGACCGACGACAATACGCCGCATGAATGCGGTCTCGGCCGGTTCTGCGACACGCAAACGGCGGTAGGCTGCATCGGGCGCGATGCCTTGTTGCGCGTCGCCAAGGAAGGTCCGGTCCAGCAGATCAGGGCGCTGGCAATTGACGGCGACGCGGTGCCGGGTTGTGATCGTGTCTGGCCTGTGACAGCGAAGGGAAAGCGGGTTGGTCAGGTCACGTCCGCCGCGTGGTCACCGGACTTCGGGACGAATGTGGCCATCGGTATGGTTCGGATGACCGATTGGGACCAGGGAACAATTGTCCAGGTCGAAACCCCGCAAGGGCTGCGTAATGCGACCGTGCAGGAGAGTTTCTGGCTTTGACGCAGGCAGCAGGCGTCGCCGGATATTTATGGAACAATGAAGCGGGCAGTCCCGCAAAACAGGAGAGTTAAGATGTTCAATGCGTTGATCGTGAGCAAGGATGAAGAAGGCAAGACCCATGCGGCGGTGGAGCAGATCGGGGAAGACCGGCTGCCTGACGGTGAAGTGACGGTTGCGGTCGAATATTCAACGGTAAACTACAAGGACGGATTGTGCATCGGTCCCGGTGGCGGATTGGTTCGGAATTATCCGCATGTACCGGGCATAGATTTCGCCGGCACCGTAGAGACATCGGCCGATGACCGATACAAGCCAGGTGACAAGGTCGTGCTGACCGGGTGGCGCGTGGGTGAGGCGCATTGGGGCGGCTACGCGCAGAAGGCGCGGGCCAAGGCCGATTGGCTGGTCCCGTTGCCGGACGGACTCGATACGCGCCAGGCGATGGCAGTGGGGACGGCCGGATTCACCGCGATGCTGGCGGTCATGGCGCTGGAGGATCACGGGATCAAGAGCGGTCCGGTTCTGGTTTGCGGGGCTGCGGGCGGTGTCGGGTCCGTGGCGACGGCGATCCTGGCGAAGCTTGGCCATGAAGTCGCTGCGGTGACGGGACGACCCGAGACGGCCGATTATCTGAAATCGCTGGGGGCGACCCAGATTGTTGCGCGCGAAGAGATCAACGAAACCGTCAAGCGACCGCTCGAGGGTGAAACATGGGGTGGCTGCGTCGATGCCGTTGGCGGCGCAATGCTGGCGCGCGTGCTGGGACAGATGCAATATGGTGCGTCCGTCGCTGCCGTGGGTCTGGCCGGTGGCGCAGGCCTGCCTGCGACGGTCATTCCGTTTTTGCTGCGCGGTGTCAATTTGCTGGGCATCGACAGCGTGATGCAGCCTTACGAGAACCGCCTGCGCGCCTGGAAGAGGATCGCCAAGGATCTGCCGATGGATAAGCTGGAGAGCATGGTGCACCCTGCCACGCTGTCTGATCTGCCCAAACTGGGGTCCGATATTCTGAAAGGTCAGGTCAAGGGGCGGATCGTGGTTGATGTGAACGCCTGAACGGCGGGAATTGACGGCATGGCGCGCGGATTTTGACCTGGTGCCATGCCGCTTTCAAAATGTCTTTGGCAGCAACTTCAGATGTCTGGCTACAGGGGGGTGGCCTTGCACCGCGCTGGTCGGCAGAGCCTGACTGGACAAAAGGGAGACATCAACGAGTTCAAGAAGAAAATGACATCTGTCGATCTGGTGCGTCGCGAAGCCCTTCCAAAACGCTGCAATGCAACGTGGATCTAGTCAATCATGGCCCTCTTTGCCTTGGCGAAATCGCTGGGTTTTGGCGCGACCTAGGCCAATGTCGGGCATTTTGAACTGTTCGGTTTGCCAATCGGCAAGACGACGGAAGTCATCCTGATTTTGTCCACTACCTTGGTCGCGCTGATTTCGGTGCTGCGCGGACTTGATGGCGGGGTCAAGGTCCTGTTCAAAATGCTGGACCAGTTGCCGTTGGCGTCGATCACTTCATTCGTCGGGATCATTCTGGTCATCGTCTTCTTCGTGACCTCGTCTGACCCAGGGTCGCCGGTGATCGACACGATTACCGCAGGCGGCAAGGTTGATGCGCCAATGCCGCAGGGGTTGTTCTGGTGTGTGTTAGAGGGTGCCGGGGCCATCGCGTTGCTGATTGGCGGTGCCCTTGCGGCCCTGCAATCCATGGTCATCTCCACAGGGCCGCTGTTCACCGTGGTGCTTTTGCTGATGTGCTATTGCAACTTTCGCGGACTGCAAAACGAACGCTCCGGGAAAAAATAGGCTTGCGTAGCGCATTGGAAGGGGTGTCTCAGACGACATCCCCCACGTGAGGGCCCTTCGTGGAGTGCATCAGGATACCATCGCGCGCTCGTATATCTCTCCGAGGGCGGTGACGGTGTTTAAAACCGTAGGTGTGGGGCAAGGTGTGAGTTCGCATTCGATCTGGGGAACCTTGCCGAAAAGCATCCATTTTCATGTCTTGACGTCCTCATCGCATCCGAACAGGTTGCAAGCATGAAACTTGACCTTGATTATGTCCGCGCACAATTTCCCGCCTTCGCAGAGCCATCCCTGGCTCGGCAGGCTTTTTTTGAAAACGCCGGTGGCTCCTATACCTGCAAACCGGTGATCGACCGCCTGTACCGGTTCTATACCCAGCGCAAGGTCCAGCCCTATGGCCCTTACGCCGCCAGCACCGCAGGGGGTGCCGAGATGGACGAGGCGCGCACGCGCATGGCCGCGATCCTTGGCGTTGACACGCAAGAGTTGTCCTTTGGTCCGTCGACCACGCAGAACACCTATGTGCTTGCGCAGGCATTCGGACAAATGATGCAACCCGGCGAGGCGGTCATTGTCACCAACCAGGACCATGAGGCTAACACCGGTCCGTGGCGGCGGTTGGCAGATCGCGGCATCGAAATCCGTGAATGGCAGATTGACCCCGAGACAGGGCATCTCGATCCGGCCGATCTGGAGAACCTGCTGGACGACAATGTCCGGCTGGTCTGTTTCCCACATTGTTCAAACGTGGTGGGAGAGGTCAATCCGGTCACCGAGATCACCGCGCTTGCGCATGCTGCCGGCGCGTTCGTGTGTGTCGATGGGGTTTCCTATGCACCGCACGGGTTTGTCGATGTCGGCGCGCTGGGGCCGGATATATATCTGTTCTCTGCCTATAAGACCTTCGGACCCCACCAAGGATTGATGGTGATCCGCCGCGCCTTGGCAGAATTGCTGCCCAATCAGGGGCATTTTTTCAATGCCGGCTCTCTCTACAAGCGTTTCACGCCTGCGGGACCGGATCACGCGCAGATTGCCGCAAGCGCAGGCATGGCCGATTACATTGACGGTCTATATGCC
Organism: Sulfitobacter sp.; assembly: GCA_024637305.1. Taxonomy (GTDB): domain Bacteria; phylum Pseudomonadota; class Alphaproteobacteria; order Rhodobacterales; family Rhodobacteraceae; genus Sulfitobacter. Next base: position 9,072 of record JAGXFI010000011.1, on the reverse strand, counting down.
CATCACATCGGCGGCAACGCGGATGCGACCGTGCGTGGCGTTGCGGCGCATGACCTCATGCGCAATGCCGAAACTCAATTGCTGCAGCAATTGCTGGACGCTGTGAAATCGCGCAATTCGGTGCGGCTGATCGGGCCGGATAAAGCTGAGGGCAGGGCACCGACCGTGGCCCTAGCGCTTAGCGGATCAGGGGCCGCGGCGGCAGAGGAGCTTGCAAAACACGGCATCATGGCCGGTGGTGGAGATTTCTACGCTGTCAGGGCGCTTGAAGCGATGGGCGTGGACCCCGAAAAGGGAGTCCTGCGCCTGAGTTTCACGCATTATACCTCGCAGGCCGAAATGGATCAGCTTTTGAATGCTCTGGATACTGTATTGTGACTTGACGGTCCGCGCATCGGGCTAGTTTGGCGAAAATGAACGATAAATCTCCTATCCTTTTGTGGTTCCGCCGCGATCTGCGGCTGAGCGACCATGCCGCATTGAAGGCCGCCTGTGCCACGGGACGGCCTGTCATTCCGGTATTCATATTGGACGATCTGGCCGACGGTCTGGCCGCCGCGCCGAAGTTCCGTTTGGGACTGGGGCTGGGACATTTTGCCAAGTCTCTGGCGGACAAGGGCAGCCGTCTCATCCTGCGGCGCGAGGCGCGTGCGCTGGATGCCTTGCAGACCCTGATCGACCAGAGCGGTGCCGGTGCGGTCTATTGGACCCGCGCCTATGATCCCGACAGCGTCGCACGCGACACCGAGATCAAGGAGACGCTGAGGGCGCAGGGGACCGAGGCGCGGTCCTTTGGCGGGCACCTGTTGTTCGAGCCCTGGACCGTCGAGACCAAGACCGGCGGATATTACAAGGTTTACACGCCTTTCTGGAACGCGGTCAAAGGTCGTGATGTTGAACCACCACTTGCGGCTCCTTCGGATTTGGCGGCCCCGAACACGTGGCCCGTGTCGGAAAACCTTGAGGATTGGCACATGAGCGCGGCGATGGATCGCGGCGCGGATGTGTTGCGCCCCTTCGTCCAGCTTGGCGAGAGCGCGGCGCAGGCCAGGCTGGGTGCCTTCATGGCGCATATCGTGGGCGACTACAAAGCCACCCGCGACTTGCCCGGCGTGGACGGGACATCGAACCTCAGCGAAAATCTTGCGCTGGGTGAGATCAGCCCGCATCAATGCTGGCACGCTGGAAATCGCGCACTGGAGGAAGGCAAGCAGGGCGCGGAAACCTTCCTCAAGGAACTGGTCTGGCGCGAGTTTGCCTACCACCTGATGCACCATACTCCCCGTATTCTGAATGCAAACTGGCGCGAAGAGTGGGACGCGTTCCCCTGGCACGAGGACGAGCGTGCTGCAGAGGTCAAAGCATGGAAACAAGGCCGCACCGGCGTGCCTTTCGTTGATGCGGCCATGCGCGAGATGTATGTGACAGGACGAATGCACAACCGCGGGCGGATGATCGTGGCCAGCTATCTGACCAAACATCTTTTGACGCATTGGAAGGTCGGCCAGAGGTGGTTCGAGGATTGCCTGATCGACTGGGATCCGGCCAGCAACGCGATGGGCTGGCAATGGTCGGCGGGTTCAGGCCCGGATGCAACGCCCTATTTCCGCGTGTTCAACCCGGAAACGCAATTGGACAAGTTTGACAAGAACCGCGCCTATGCCAGCCGTTGGATCGCCGAAGGGCGTGCAAGATCCCACAAGGATGCGTTGTCGTATTTCGATGCGATTCCACGCAGCTGGAACATGTCTGCTTCGGATCCCTATCCAGATCCTGTGGTTGCCCTGGATGCGGGGCGCGCCCGCGCTCTGGCTGCTTACCAAGGACGCGACAGTGAAAGTTAATCATTGTTAATCGCGACATGCGGACTAAACTTGCGATGTGCTGACTAAGGAAAAGTGCAGGGAGCGCGCGCATGATCTTGACGACAACGACAGGCCAGAGCGACCTGCCGCGATATTTTGCGCAGGTTTTCGACATGGCGCAAAAGATCCGCAACGGGCGGCTGGATTTCGTCTTGCCGGACGGGCGCATCTTTCGGACCGAAGGCAAGAACCCCGGCCCGGTCGCAGAATTGCATGTCCACAACCCCGACCTTTTCGCGCGCCTGATCCGCGAGGGCGATCTGGGGTTTTCCGACGCCTATATGGAGGAATGGTGGAGCACGCCGGATCTTCAGGCCTTCATGGATTTCATCCACGCCGACAACGAAGAGCTTTATGACGGTTTTCCCGGCATCGGCCTTGTGCGGCTGTTCGAGCGTTTCCGTTTCTGGATGCAGCGCAACCACAAGGCGCAGGCACGCAAGAACATCAGCTATCATTACGATCTGGGCAACGCCTTCTACGGTCTTTGGCTCGACGACACGATGACCTACTCCAGCGCGTTGTTCGAAGATCCGCAGCTTGATCTGGAGGCCGCGCAGACCGCGAAGTACAAGTCAATGGTCGACCAGATGGGCGCGCAGCCCGGTGATCATGTGCTGGAAATCGGCTGCGGCTGGGGCGGGTTTGCGGAATATGCCGCTAAGGAACGCGGATTGCGCGTGACGGGTCTGACCATCAGCGAGGAACAGTTCAAGTACGCAGTCCAGCGCATTGAAAAAGCTGGACTTTCCGATCTGATAGAGTTCAAGTTACAGGATTACCGGGATGAAACCGGCCTCTATGATGGTGTCGCCAGCATCGAAATGTTCGAGGCAGTGGGCGAAAAATACTGGCCGACATATTTCGAAAATGTCCGGGCGCGCCTCAAGCCGGGGAAATCCGCGACCTTTCAGATCATCACCGTCGCCGACCGGCGTTGGAAAGTTTACAAAAGCGGTGTGGACTTCATTCAAAAGTACATTTTCCCCGGCGGGATGCTGCCCAGCCCGAGCGTATTGCGCGCGCAGATCGAAAAGGCGGGACTGGCGGTGGAGCGGTCCATCGAATTCGGCAAAAGCTATGATCTGACGCTGCGGCGCTGGCATGAAACGTTCAACGAAAAATGGGACCAGATCGCGGAGTTGGGCTTTGACGAGCGGTTCCGGCGTATGTGGAATTTTTACCTCACTTCCTGCGCCGCGACATTTGACAGTGGAAATTGCGATGTAACGCAGATTACGGTACGGCGACCCGGATGAATTAGGCCGAAAGGAAAGTCGCAATGCCCACCGCTGCCCGCCTCGTCGCGGCTATCTGTCTCGGGATCGTGGGGTTCATCCTGTCCGAACAGATCAAACCCCTGATGCCGGAAGGCACGGATTTCGGTTCATTCAGTCTGGTCAATATGGTGCTCGGTCTTTTGGCGGGATGGTTCGTCATGGGCCGCCGTGCGGGACGCGGCGTTGTTCACGGGATCAACAACGGTGTCGCCGGCGTGTTCATTCTGATCCTGTGGGGTCTGGGCGTACAGGCCAGCTATGAGATGTTCCGCCTCGCCATGCGCAACCGCTATGACGGCGCACTTGAGGCGCTTTCGGCGATTATCGAGATCGGTGCCGAATACGCGGTCATCATCGCAACGATACCGATAGCCATCACCTGCGTTGTCGGAGCGTTGGTGGCCGGACTGGCGGCCGAATACGCGGCGCGTCACTGGCGCTAAGGTCATGAAAAATCTGTTTTTCTACGGCACCCTGAGGCATCTGCCGTTGCTGGAGATTGTGCTGGGCAAGCCGCCCGGTACCCTGTCGCTGCGCCCCGCCGTGCTGTCAGATCACCGCGTCGCGGCGGTTGCCGAAGGGCCGTATCCGATGCTGGTGACAGACCAAGGGGCGCGCGCCGCGGGGATAGTTGTCGAGAACCTCGGCATCAGCGATCTAGCCCGCCTCGATTTCTACGAAGGTAGCTTTGACTATGATCTGGTGCCGATGACGCTGGACGACGGGCAGGTCGCCGAAGTCTACCGTTGTGCGGAGGGTCGCTGGACCCCGAAGGATGATTGGTCACTTGAGGAATGGCAGGTCAAATGGGGCGCTATGAGCTGTCATGCCGCGCGCGAGGTCATGGGCTATCTCGGCACCAAGACACGCGACGAGGTTGCCGCCATCTTTGGCCCGATCCGTGCGCGCGCCTGGAGCCGCTTGAACGCCGCCCGATCACGCCACGGGGACGGGGTTCTGAAAGGCCGCACCGAAGTAACGGATTACAGCCGCGTCTATTCCAAGTTCTTCGCGCTCGACGAAATGACGCTGAGCTTCGAGCGCTTTGACGGGTCGATGTCGGATCCTGTGCAGCGCTCCGTGTTCGTGCCTGTCGATGCGGCCCTTGTGCTGCCTTATGATCCGGTGCGCGATGCTGTGATGCTCATCGAGCAGGTCCGTGTCGGTCCTCTGGCGCGTGGTGACGGCACGGTTTGGCAGTATGAGCCGGTTGCAGGGCGTGTCGATCCCGGCGAATCGCCGGAGCAGACGGCAAGGCGCGAAGCGCGTGAGGAGGCCGGCCTCGATCTGGGGGCACTGCATGCCGTCGCCCAAAGCTATGCCTCGCCCGGAAATTCGACCGAGTTCTTCTATATTTACGTCGGAATCGCAGATTTGCCCGACAGCGCGGAAGGGGTCGGTGGGCTGGAGGCCGAAGCGGAGGACATCCGCTCGCGGATCATTTCTTTCGATGCCCTGATGGCATTGTGCGACAGCTGCCAGATCGCCAATACGCCGCTCGCACTGGCGAGCTATTGGCTGGCGCGGCACCGTAGCTCCTTGAGGTCGGAGGCAGGCGCGGCTAAACCGTAAGGCAACACCAAAAGGGGGTCGTCATGCACGTCGCGAAAGATCTTGAAGCTGCCGTTGGAAACACGCCATTGATCAGACTTCGCAAAGCCAGCGAAGAGACCGGCTGCGAAATACTGGGCAAAGCCGAATTCATGAATCCGGGCCAGTCGGTCAAGGACCGCGCGGCATTGTTCATCATTCGCGACGCGATTGCCAAAGGCACGCTCAAACCCGGTGGCACGATCGTCGAAGGGACCGCGGGCAACACCGGCATCGGCCTTGCGCTGGTGGGATCGTCGATGGGTTTCAAAACCGTGATCGTCATCCCCGAGACGCAAAGTCAGGAAAAAAAGGACATGCTGCGCCTAGCCGGCGCGCAATTGGTAGAGGTGCCGGCCGCTCCTTACCGCAACCCCAACAATTTCGTGCGCTATTCCGGTCGTCTGGCCGAAAAGCTGGCACGCACCACGAACAAGGGTGTGATCTGGGCGAACCAGTTTGACAATGTTGCCAACCGACAGGCCCATGTTGAAACCACCGGGCCGGAAATCTGGGACCAGACCGACGGCAAGGTCGACGGATTCATCTGTGCGGTAGGGTCCGGCGGCACGCTTGCCGGCACAGCAATGGTCCTGCAACCCAAAGGCGTCAAGATCGGCATCGCCGACCCGGATGGCGCAGGGCTCTACAGCTATTACACGACCGGAGAAATTGCGATGGAAGGGTCAAGCATCGCCGAAGGGATCGGGCAGGTCCGGATCACCAGGAACCTCGAAGGGTTCAAGCCCGATTTTGCATACAACATCCCCGATGAAGAGGCGCTGCCGATCGTGTTCGATCTGCTTGAACACGAAGGCCTGTGCCTGGGTGCATCTTCGGGGATCAACGTGGCTGGCGCGATACGCATGGCGCGCGAAATGGGGCCGGGACATACGATCGTGACAGTCCTGTGCGATCTGGGTTCGCGGTATCAGTCCAAGTTGTTCAACCCTGAATTCCTCCGCGGAAAAGGACTGCCCACGCCTGGCTGGCTTGAGCAGGAACCAGCTGACATTCCGACGGTTTTTGAGGACGTATGACCGCCACCACGGTTCGCAGCCTGGCCGCGCTTTTCGCGCTCCTGATCGGGATTGCATTTTCAGCGACGCAAGTGCTTGCGCAAGACGCATGGCAGGACTTTGCCACTAACGTCGAAGCGCAGCTGGACGCGCCCGCAACAAGCAATGACGAGCTTGAAAGGCTGCGCAACCAGATTGTGGATTACCGCGCTGAATTCGACGCAGGCCGCAATGCCGGTGCCGAACGGATCGCATCCTTACGTGAGCAGATTGCCGCGCTCGGAGAGCCGCCCGCAGAAGGGGCGGAAGAAAGCGAGGCCCCCGCAATTATCGCGAGCCGCAAGGAACTGGAAAGCCAGCTGGCAACGCTGCTGGAACCGGTTCAGGTCGCCGAAGCCGGATTTCGGCGGGCCGACGGATTGGTCGGCGAGATCGACACGATCCTGCGTGAACGGCAGGCGAACGAGCTGCTGACACGCACCGCGACACCGTTGAATCCGGCGCTTTGGGGGCCGGCGTTGATGGTGCTGAAGGATGCTGCGGACGCTCTCTGGCCGGACGGAACCGACGGTGTTGAGGAAGCCCTGGCCGAGACCCCGCCGTGGCCGCTGATCATTGGCGCGACGATGCTTGGTGTCTTGTTGATCGCGCGCGGACGCAGCTGGTCCACAAATCTGGTAGAGCGCGTAAGGCGGCGGGGGGCGCATGGCAGTACGATCTGGCGGTTCCTGCTTTCCTTGCTGCGGATCATCTTGCCGCTCATCGGTCTTTCCCTGCTGTCGTTTGCCGCCTTGATGACCAACCTCGCGGGCGAAGCGCTGCGGGCGATCATTATGATCCTGCCGGCAATGGGCGGTTTGATGCTGGGCTTTCGCTGGGTGTCCGAACGCGTGTTTTCACGCGACGATGACGAAGCGCTGATCCAGCTGTCTCAGCAGCGGCGCAAGGCGGCCCGGTTGTGGGTATATGTGATAACCCTGCTGATGATCGCGATCATCTTCCTGCTTCAGGCGCTGAACACCCAATCGGCGGATTCCGCCACGATCACGGTCCTTACCTTTCCATTCACCCTGTTGATTGCCTTTGCCCTACTGCGACTTTCGCAGATACTTCGGTCCTACGGCGAAGAGACCAGCGAACCTGACCCCGAGGACCTGACCCGCGCCAGCACTTTGGCCCGTGTGGTGCGCGGGCTTGGTACGCTGGGAATGATCGTTGCCGTGGCAACACCGCTCTTGCAGGTCACCGGCTATAACAACGCCGCAGACGGATTGCTGCGGCCCTTCGTCCTGACGCTGGCTTTGCTGGGGCTGGTCATGGCGCTGCAACGCTTCAGCGCGGATATTTACGGTGCTGTGACAGGGCAGGGGCCGCAGGCTCGCGAGGCGTTGATGCCAGTGCTTTTCGGCATGATCCTCCTGTTGCTTGCGTTCCCGGTGTTAGCGCTCGCCTGGGGTGCCCGCGTGGCCGACCTGACAGAGATCTGGGCCCGGTTCAGCCGCGGGTTCGCATTCGGGGAATCCCGAATTTCGCCGACGGATTTCATCGCATTCGCGGTGATCTTTGTCATCGGTTACATCCTGACACGTCTGGTTCAGGGCGCTTTGCGCAGCAACGTCCTGCCCAAGACACAGATCGACATCGGCGGGCAGAACGCAATTGTCTCGGGGCTTGGCTATGTCGGGATATTCCTCGCGGCGCTCACGGCGATCATGGGGGCAGGGATCGACCTCAGCTCATTGGCCATCGTCGCGGGTGCGCTTTCGGTCGGTATCGGCTTCGGGTTGCAGAACATCGTCAGCAACTTCGTGTCCGGCATCATTCTGTTGATCGAACGCCCCATATCCGAAGGCGACTGGATCGAGGTCGGAGGCCAGATGGGATATGTCCGCGACATCTCGGTCCGCTCCACCCGGATCGAGACATTCGACCGTACCGATGTCATCGTGCCGAACGCCGATCTGGTCAGTGGCACGGTCACCAACTTTACCCGCGGCAATACCGTGGGGCGTGTCATCATCAAGGTCGGTGTCGCCTATGGCACGGACACACGCATGGTCGAAAACCTGCTCCGCGAAATTTCCGAGGCACATCCCATGGTTCTCAGCAATCCGCCGCCTGGAATTCTGTTCATGAATTTCGGTGCCGACGCGCTGGAGTTCGAGGCGCGCTGTTTCCTGCGTGACGTAAACTGGATGCTGTCGGTAAAGAGCGACATCAACCATGAAATCGCCAAGCGGTTCTCCGAAGCGGGGATCGAAATTCCTTTCGCCCAACGGGATCTGTGGTTGCGCAACCCCGAAACGTTGAAGGGAGACAGTACAGCATGACACACCCGTTGTTCCGAGATGACGCATATCTGCGCGAAGCCGAAGGCCGCGTGACGGAGCATACCACCGAAGGTGGCCTGGTGCTGGATGCCAGCATCTTTTATCCCACTGGCGGCGGTCAGCCCGGAGATAGCGGCGAAATTGTCTGGCAGGGCAATGCCATGCCCATCGCCACGGCTGTCAAGGGTGTGGGGGACAGCATCGTGCTGGTCCCGTCGGAGGCGCTGGCGCTGCCGGCTGTCGGAACAGTCGTGCGCCAATCGCTGGACTGGGACCGTCGGCATCGCCACATGCGCGTCCATACCGCGCTTCATCTGTTGTCGGTCGTGGTGCCCTTTGCCGTGACAGGTGGCTCGATTTCCGCGACACGCGGACGGCTCGATTTCGATATGCCCGAAGCCCCCACCGACCGCGAGGCCATCGAAGCCGCACTGAACGAATTCATCGAGATGGACGCACAGGTCAGCGACGGCTGGATCACCGAGGCGGAATTGGCCGCCGCCCCCCAACTGGTCAAGACTATGGCGGTAAAGCCCCCGCGTGGCGCAGGCGACATCCGTCTCATCCGCATCGGTGGCGAGGACGACTGGATCGACCTGCAACCCTGCGGTGGCACCCATGTCGCGCGCACCGGAGAGATCGGAGCATTGCGTTTGGGTAAGATCGAAAAGAAGGGCCGGATGAACCGCCGGATCTATCTTCACCTTGACGATTGATTTCCCTCTTGCACTTGCCGCGCCCCGCTTGCTAAACCCCCGTTCACGGACAGGTGGCCGAGTGGTCGAAGGCGCACGCCTGGAAAGTGTGTAGGCGGGAGACCGTCTCCAGGGTTCGAATCCCTGTCTGTCCGCCACAAACCCTTCGCAAACCCGAGATAAGGTCCCCGACGCGGCCTTTTTTCTTTTTGCTTCAAAGGGGTTTAGTCGAAGCGACCGCCCTTCGGAGACTGGCGAAATGCCGAAAATCGGTCTCTGAATGCCATTTGTCT
>JAGXFI010000075.1 GCA_024637305.1 Sulfitobacter sp. | reverse complement strand
TCTTTGGCCTCGACCTCGATTGCGCCTGGCCCGCCACGAACCTCGGCGGCCATCGCGTTTTCTTCGATCACGACGCCTTCGCCTTTCAGCGTTTGCAATACGATCTGCGCCGTCTCCGGATCGTCCTTGCCAAGCGCCTTGTCACCTTCGATCACGGTGACCATTGACCCCATGCGGACATGGGCCTGCGCCATTTCCATCCCGATGGGGCCACCGCCGACAATCAGCAGATGATCCGGCTTTTCCCGCAAGTCAAAGAGCGTCTCGTTGGTCTCGAACGGCACTGTGTCCAGTCCTGGAATGGGCGGCACCAGCGGCGAAGAGCCCGTCGCGATGACAATACGGCGGGCCTTTATTATGGTGTCACCAGCCTGAACTTCGTCGGGTGAGATAAAGCGTCCGTATTCGCGGATGACGTTGACGCCGAATCCTTCGAACCGTTCTTCGCTGTCCACCGGCGCGATCTGCGCGATTACATCGACGACGTGATCCTTTGCCGCCCCGTAATCCACTTCGCCGGGGGCATCTGCTACGCCGTACTGCGCGGCGTGCCGCTGATTATATGAGGCCTTGCCGCTTGCGATCAGCGCCTTTGACGGCACGCATCCGTAATTGAGGCAATCGCCCCCCATCTTGTGCCCTTCGAGCAGAACCACATCCGCGCCCATCTGCGCGGCCCCTGCCGCGACCGACAATCCGCCAGACCCGGCACCGATTATCAGGATGTCAGCCTTGATCCGCTTCATTTCATCAAATCTTTCTTGCCGGTGACGGCTTTGATAACGACCGGCAGCAACGACAGCGCGCAGAGCCCCAGAATCGGCAGCAGGATATGCGGCTCGAAGATGATGCCGAGATCGGGTTTCTCATCGCGGGCAAAAACCTCGCCAAGCCCTGCGCCGACGGATGTATACACGATAGCACCCGGAATGATGCCAAAGAAAGTCGATATGGCAAAACGGTAGAGCGGTACGGCCAGAAACGCCGGGATCAGATTGGCGATCACAAACGGCACTGCGGGGACGAGACGAATGAAGAACAACATGGACCATTGGTTTTCGTCGAGACCCTTCTTGAGCTTCGCAACCATTCCATCAGACGCCTCCATCCGGTCTTTCAGCTTGTCGCCAAACCCGTGCCGCGCTGCGAGAAAGATAAGGACCGCACCAGTTGTGGCACCTGTCACGTTGACGGCGGTTCCGAACACTATGCCAAAGAGAAAACCACCGGTCAGCGTCGCGATGGTTGCACCGGGCAGCGAGAATGCCACGATCCCGATATAAACCGCGACAAAAGAGACGAGCATCAGCACGAAATTGGCTTCGCGGAACGCAATCAACGCCTCGCGATTGTCACGAAGCGCATCAAAGCTGAGAAAGTCGCCAAGCGTAAAAGTTCCAATGGCGGCGACCAGCGCAATCAGCGCGATCGGACCATAGCGGATCAATGCAGATTTTTGATCGGTCTGATCGGTCATCATGTTCCTGTTCGGGGCCAATCGCGGGCCAGCTGCCCGCCCCTCATAGATGAACCCATCCCATAACGTGCGAAAGGGGCATCACGTGCGCTTGATCCGCCGTGTGAAGGTTGCTGCATGTTTCACCCGCCCTGTAATATATGTGGGGGGTCAGAGCGCGAATTATTGCAGATCGGCAGGATATTTCCGCCGCAAGGGTTTGACTTGGGCCGCAGGCCCGACTAAAGCACGGGTCTGAATTCACACGCTGCGCGAATCCGCGAGGCGTTACGCTATATTGGAGACGGCGCGATGAAACGCACCTTTCAACCTTCGAACCTCGTCCGCAAACGCCGCCATGGTTTCCGTGCGCGCATGGCAACCAAAGCTGGACGCAAGATCATCAACGCGCGCCGCGCTCAGGGCCGGAAGTCGCTGAGCGCCTGATTTGGTGCCGCGACCGGCTCCGCCACGGAGTTGGATGGAATGACACCGCCGGAGACCCCCAGCGCAGGCAGCCTTGCCAGAGCCGGGGACGCGTCTCCGGCGGTTTCGCCTTGCCTGCAGACCCTTACGCGACGGCGCGATTTCCAACGCGCTGCCCGCGGCAAGCGCGTGGCCACGCCGGGTTTCATTCTCCAGATGCTCAAGCGCCCCGCCGGCGAATCGGAAGGCGTGCGTGTAGGCTTTACCTGTTCCAAGAAAGTCGGCAATGCCGTTGCCCGCAACCGGGCCAAGAGACGGCTGCGCGAAATTGCCCGATTGGGATTGCCCGCGCTTGGCCGGGACGGGCACGACTACGTCCTGATCGGCCGCCATTCGGAAACATCCGCGCGCCCCTTCGGCACGCTGCAAGCGGACTTTTCCAAAGCTCTCGGCGTGCTTCATGGAGATCCGAAGTGACCCCGCAGGCATTTGTGGTATCCCTGCCGGTAAGGGCTTACCGGCTGATCTTCAGCCCATGGGTCGGACATAACTGCCGGTACCAGCCGACATGTTCGGCCTATGCAATGGACGCATTGGAAAGACACGGTGCAGTCAGAGGCGTGATCCTCAGCATTCGCCGTATTGGTCGGTGTCATCCGTGGGGTGGCGATGGATATGATCCGGTCCCCGACAAGAACGGCGACTGACCCTTGCTGTCGCCAGGCTGCAAACATGCTATGAAGCCACGACCGATCCAAAGGACACCCCATGCTGGACGATGCCACAGAAATTCACCCGCTTTTCGAAGGCGCGCCGCAAACCACCGAGTTCAAGAAGCTGCGCAAGCGGATCGTGCGAAACGCACGCGAAGCGATCGAGCTATATGGAATGCTGCCGAATGCGGACGCACCGCGCCAGAAATGGCTGGTTTGCCTGTCAGGCGGCAAAGACAGCTACACTCTGCTTGCCGTCCTGCATGAGCTTCAATGGCGCGGGTTGCTGCCGGTTGATCTGCTGGCATGCAATCTGGATCAGGGGCAGCCGGGCTTTCCCGCGACCATCCTGCCAGAGTTCCTCGGGAAAATGAACGTTCCGCATCGGATAGAATATCAGGACACCTATTCCATAGTGATGGACAAGATACCGAAAGGCCGCACGTTTTGTGCGCTTTGTTCGCGCCTGAGACGTGGCAATCTTTACCGGATTGCCCGTGAGGAAGGGTGCAGCGCCGTCGTTCTGGGACATCATCGCGACGATATTCTGGAAACCTTTTTCATGAACCTTTTTCACGGTGGACGCCTCGCGACGATGCCACCCAAGTTGTTGAACGAAGAGGGTGATTTGCTGGTGCTGCGCCCCCTCGCCCACGTGGCGGAAGTTGATTGCGAACGTTTTAGCGCCGCCATGAACTATCCAATCATCCCCTGTGATCTGTGCGGATCTCAGGACGGGCTGCAACGTCAGCAGGTCAAGGCGATTCTGGACGGCTGGGAAAAGAACGCACCGGGCCGAAGGCAGATTATGTTCAAGGCGTTGACCAACGCGCGACCATCCCATCTGCTTGACCCAAAACTGTTTGATTTTGTAAGGCTCGCGCCGAAAAACCAAGAGTTTTAAGCAAATCACTTTCACTATATGTTCTTCCGTTAACCTGCAAAACACCGATCAGCGCCTAGCTTGCCCCAACGGACAGCGCGATGCGGACCTGCGGGAGAACGGCAATGAGCGGCTTTAAGAACAAGGCAATAAACAGGCTGCGCAAGCAGTTGGCGACCGTGATGACGGGTCCGCTGGCACTTGCGTTTCTGCCCGCCGTGTCGCTCGCGTCCTTCTGGCTTGGCGGTGAAACGGCGTTGCTGGCGGTATCCGCCATCTTGCCTGTCGCCTATTTCATCGCCGGCGGGTTCGACGATATCGGTGCCCTGCCCGCCCAGACAGCTGATCTGTCTGCCGGAATTCTGTCACGCGGAAATTTTGAGGCGACGACCAATCACATCTACGATTCCACCCGTGAGAAAGGGTGGTTCTCGGCAACCTACTGCCTCGAAATTGAAGAGCTTGCACAAATCATTGACCGCTTCGGCCAGTCGGCGGCAGATACCGTCATCCGCCAGACCGGCGAGCGCCTGATTGCAGTCCTGCGCAAGGAAGACAAGATCGGGAAACTTGGCGATACACGCTATGGTATCTGCCTTGCCGCGGTACGGCACCTCGATCTCGAACTATGCATACAGTTGGCCGGACGACTGCAAGCCACTGTTGAAGAACCCGTATCAATTGATGGCACGGCAGTCTATGTCAGCGCCTCCGTTGGGTTTTGCCAACATGCGCGGTCACCGGCTCAGGACGGTGCCGCATGGCTTGATGCGGCGGCCATTGCCTTGCGCGCCGCGCAACATCGCGGTCCCTCCTCGATCAGAGCTTTCTCTTACCAGATGAAACGCGAAGCGAAAAGTCGTGCGGAACTGCGCGAAGAAGTCGCAGCGGCCCTAGATGGCGGTCAGATCCAACCATGGTTCCAGCCGCAGATCTCGACCGATACCGGACATATCACCGGTTTTGAGGCACTGGCGCGATGGTCTCATCCTGAACGCGGCTTGATTTCACCCGGCGAATTCCTGCCTGCAATCGAATCCTGCGGCCTGCTGGAACGGCTGGCTGAGGTGATGATGTATCATTCATTCGCCGCGCTGAAAGCGTGGGATGCGTCCGGTGTGGACGTGCCACAGATCGGCGTCAACTTCGCCGGATCCGAGCTGAGCAATCCGAAGTTGCTCGACAAGATTAAATGGGAACTTGATCGGTTTGACCTGACCCCGGACAGGCTGGCGGTTGAGGTACTCGAAACCGTGGTGGCCAGTGCACCGGATGATATGATCACCCGTAATATCAACGCACTGGGCGCACTGGGTTGCCGCATAGATCTGGATGATTTCGGGACCGGTCACGCCTCCCTTGCGTCGATCCGCCGCTTTTCGGTCAGCCGGATCAAGATCGACCGCAGTTTTGTCATGAAGGCCGACCGGGATCCCGAACAACAGCGCATGATCAGCGCCATTCTGACCATGGCAGAGCGGCTTGGCGTCGAGACACTCGCCGAAGGCGTGGAAAGCGTCGGAGAGCATGTATTGCTGGCGCAACTGGGCTGTGACCATGTGCAGGGGTTCGGCATTGGACGCCCTATGCCGTTCGAACAATCTCTGGACTGGATCGCCCGACACAACGCCAAACTTGAAGACGTGCCGCGGATCATGGACGGCAGGCGAAAATAGCCTGGGCATGCGGCCCTCCCGAGATGGGAAAAGGCCCGAATCCGCTTGACCTTTGGGGCTGCAAACTGTTGAACCCACGCTGAACCAAAGACATCAGGTGGCGGGCTTCATGGACGAACAGAACAAGAATCTCATCCTCGCGACGGCACTCAGCTTCGTCGTGATACTCGTGTGGTTCCTGTTGTTTCCACCGCCAGAGCAGGAAACCCTTGCCACACCTCCGACCGAAACTGCGCAAACCCCTGCTGATCCATCGGTTCCTGCGGCGCTGGACAGCACGGGTACAGCACCTATCGCCGATACCGGCGCTTCCCAAGATGTCTCAATCGCTGAAGCGGCGCGCGTTTCAATCGAAACGCCACGTCTGACCGGATCGTTGTCACTGATCGGGGGGCGGATCGACGATCTGCGCCTAAAGGACTACCGCACCACATTGGACGATGGCGCGCCGATTGTGACCATGCTGTCACCCCAGGGCACGAACGACGCTTATTATGCGCTTCAGGGTTGGGCTGCGGGCAACGGCATCGACCCTTCTGCAGTACCCGGTCCCGATACCGAATGGACATTGGCAGCAGGGGACACCCTGAGCGTCGGAAGCCCGATTAGTCTTACCTGGGACAATGGTCTGGGCCAAATATTTTCGCGCATGATCAGTGTCGACGCCGACTACATGTTCACGCTCGTCCAGAGCGTTGCAAACAATGGCGAAAGCCCGATCAACGTGGCACCATACGGAATGATCGTCCAGCATTCCCAGCCCGACGATCTGGAGAACTTCTTCATTCTCCACGAAGGTGCGGTGGCCATGGCGGATGGCGAGCTTTCTGAAACCGATTGGGACGACATCGCTGAATCCGAGATGAATGCGACCTGGGCCCGCCAGGCCATTGTACGCGAAGATGTCACAACCGGCTGGATCGGCTTTACCGACCACTTCTGGCAGGCAATTCTCATCCCACAGCCCGGTCAGGTTTTTGACCAGGCGCTCACATACGACGCACGTGCGGACGTCTACCGGGCCGTGACGCGCCTGCCCACGCAGACTGTCGCGGCCGGTGCACAGGCCAGCGTGACGACCCAGCTTTTCGCCGGTGCCAAGGAATGGGCGATCCTGCGCGACTACGAATCCGCGGGCGTGACCAACTTTATCGACAGCATTGACTGGGGTTGGTTCTTTTTTCTGACCAAGCCGATCTTCTGGCTCCTGCACGAGATCAACAAGCTGATCGGCAACATGGGTATAGCGATCATCGCCTTGACGCTGATCATTAAGGCGATTCTGTTTCCACTCGCCTATAAATCCTACGTTTCAATGGCCAAGATGAAAGAGCTCCAGCCGCAGATGGAAGAGCTCAAAAAGAGTGCCGGTGATGATCGCCAAAAGATGCAGCAGGGCATGATGGAGCTCTACAAACGCGAAAAGGTGAACCCCGCTGCGGGATGTTTGCCGATCTTGCTTCAAATCCCGATATTCTTTTCGCTCTACAAGGTGATTTTTGTCACGATCGAATTGCGTCATGCACCATTCTTTGGCCCATTCCAGGATCTTTCCGCTCCCGATCCAACGTCGATCCTGAACCTTTGGGGCCTGCTTCCCTTTGCAGCACCCGATCCCGGATCGCTTATGGCACTCATCTTCATCGGCATCCTACCTTTGCTTTTGGGGATTTCGATGTGGATTCAGCAAAAGCTGAATCCTGCTCCCACCGACCCCACGCAACAGATGATCTTTGCCTGGATGCCTTGGGTCTTCATGTTCATGCTGGGCAGTTTCGCCAGCGGACTGGTGGTATACTGGATCGCCAACAACACGATCACTTTCACACAGCAGTATCTGATCATGCGCAGCCAAGGCTACAAACCCGACCTTCTGGGCAACATCAAGGGCGGGTTCAAACGCAAATCGGCTGCTGCAAACGACTCAAAATCCCCAGGTGGGAAGACGAAAAAGTGATGCCTGCGCCTGCACCTTGCCGCCATCCGATCGACAGCCAAGGTCGCAGCGCCGAGGCCGCTGCCAATATCTTTACGTCTAGCGGTGCAAGTGTCGGCGACACTATCATGGTGGTCTGATGCAGTTACCCTTTCCCGTCGCCGAAGAACCGGACACCCAAATCGCAGAAAAGGGCCGGCTTCTGTTCGCCGGCGATACCGAATTTGTCAAAGGTGTCGTGGCCATGTCTGGCCTGCCCGACCCTGACCGTCTGGAGGTCTGTTTTGCAGGGCGTTCCAATGTCGGCAAGTCGACACTGATCAATGCATTGACTGGGCGCAAAGGGCTGGCGCGGGCCTCTAATACCCCCGGGCGCACACAGGAAATCAACTATTTCACCGCTGGCGATGCGCTTTATCTTGTGGACTTGCCTGGCTACGGCTTCGCCAATGCCCCCCTGCCGATCGTCGAAAAATGGCAGCGGCTGCTCAAGCAATATCTGTCCGGTCGTCAGACCCTCCGCCGTGCCTTCGTGTTGATCGACGCGCGGCACGGCGTGAAATCGGTAGATAACGAGATTATGAACCTGCTCGACGGTTCGGCCGTGACCTTTCAGGCCGTGCTGACCAAGGCCGACAAGGTGAAGGAAGCCGAGCGGAACAAGGTGCTTGATCAGGTGCGTGGCGCGCTGGCAAAGCATCCGGCGGCATATCCCGAGATCATCGTGACCAGCTCCGAAAAAGGTTGGGGAATTGCCACGTTGCGCTCCATCATCGCAACGCTGGAATAGCCGGTGCGCCCTGCCTATAGTCAACCAACGACAGGACAGGAAAAAGATGAGAACTCAGGATATGACCCGCGATTGGAGCGCTACGGCGCGCACGCTGAGCCAGGCTTTGCCTTACATGCAGCGCTACAACGATGCGACGGTCGTCATCAAGCTTGGCGGTCACGCCATGGGCAGCGACGAAGCAATGCAGGAATTCGCGCGTGACGTCGCGTTGATGCGGCAGGTCGGGGTAAACCCCGTCATTGTTCACGGCGGCGGGCCGATGATCAACGACATGCTCAAACGGCTCGATATCAAATCGGAGTTCGTGAACGGCAAGCGCGTGACCGACGCCGCGACAATGGAAGTTGTGGAAATGGTCCTGTCCGGCCTCGTCAACGCACGGATCGTTCAGGCAATTTCCGAACAGGGCGGTCGCGCCGTCGGGGTGTCCGGCAAGGACAGCAACCTGATTGTCTGCGAACCCGAAGACCCCGCGCTTGGCCTCGTTGGCAGACCCGTGGTTGTGAATCCGCGCATCTTGCACGATCTGGCCGACAAAGAGATCATTCCGGTCATTGCCCCGCTTGGCATGGGCCGTCACGGAGAGACATTCAATATCAATGGCGACACAGCCGCAGGGGCAATCGCCGGCGCGCTCAAGGCCGATCGTTTGCTCCTGCTCACCGATGTAGCAGGCGTCAAGAACGCGGCCGGCGAAGTGCTGACCGAACTGACAGCCAGTCAGATCCGCGAAATGACAGCCGAAGGCACCATCGCTGGCGGAATGATCCCCAAAACGATGACAGCTTTGGAGGCAATCGAGGCGGGCGTCCGCGCTGCTGTGATTCTCGACGGACGAGCCCCCAATGCCTGTCTGCTTGAGCTATTTACCGAACACGGCGCTGGCAGCATCATTCGCGCTGGCTGACTTGATATGAATATTGGGGCAATTGAGTTTGCCGGTCCTGTATGGAAGCCGCTGAGATGTCGAATTGGGATTCACGACCGCTAGTTCATTCGCTACCGTTTGCGCGCAAGTGAGCTACGACGAGATAGATCAGGCGGCTTCGGTGCACGGGTTGATGATCATGGGCGGATATCACCCTGACGCCAACGACCCCAAAGACCCTGTCGCGACGCGCATACTTCTGGGTGCTGATCGCAGTTTCTGGCAGGTTTTTACACTTAGCGCCGAACTTTCCGACAGCGCGGCTGACCCCATCGACCGATGGTCTAAACGCATCATTGGCGGTTTGGCCAGGCAAGTGGGGGCTCAGGCCATGTTTCCGTCCGACGGCCCGCCCTACGCACCGTTCATATCATGGGCGCTCGCCACCGGCCGCTTTCACCAAAGCCCGACCGGGATGATGGTGCATGACAAGGCGGGCCTGATGATCTCGATCCGTGGGGCGCTCGCTTTTGACCGCAGGATCAACTTGCCTGATCTCCCGGCGAGGGATCCGTGCGAAAGCTGCGTGGGACGCCCCTGCGAAACTTCATGCCCCGTGGGTGCATTGTCCGCAGATCGCGGCTACGATGTCCCGAACTGCAAGTCCTACCTTAAGACAGAGGCGGGCGCGGGTTCGTGCATGGCAGTTGGGTGTCGTGTACGCAACGCCTGCCCGATCAGCCGTGAATTTGACCGTCCCCCGGCGCAATCGGCATTTCATATGCGCGCTTTTCTCGGAGTTTGATTATGAAACGCCTGATCCTGATGCGGCACGCCAAATCCGATTGGTCACGCGACGGCACAGCAGACATCGCGCGTCCCTTGAATGAACGGGGCCGAAAAAGTGCGTCTGCATTGGGAAACTGGCTGCGCGAAATGCAGTATATCCCTGACGAAGTCATCTGTTCTTCTGCGACCCGGACCCGGCAGACACTTGCGGGGCTGTCCCTTCCTGAAGTTACCACAAGCTTTGCGCGCAACCTCTATCTGGCGGAACCGGAAGAAATGGCCGCCGTCCTGCGCGGCACCGGGGGCGAGACTGTCTTGATGTTGGGTCACAACTCCGGCATCGCCACACTCGCCGAGGCTTTGCTGAAAACGCCCCCCTCAGACGATGACTTTGGTCGCTACCCGACTGGCGCGACACTGGTCGCAGATTTCGACATTTCCGAGTGGAAAGACCTGCAAATGCACAGCGGCACGGTGATAGATTTCACCGTGCTGCGTCGTCTGATGTAGCGCGAATCGAACCCGCCTGCCTTCAGTGTCCCAGGATCTGGCTCAGGAACAGCTGTGTGCGCGGGCTTTGCGGGTTTTTAAAGAACTCTTCCGGCTCGTTTTGCTCGACGATTTGACCTTCGTCCATAAAGATCACCCGGTTCGCCACCTGACGGGCGAAGCCCATCTCATGCGTGACGCAAAGCATCGTCATGCCTTCTTCGGCCAGCTCGATCATGGTGTCGAGGACTTCCTTGATCATTTCGGGATCCAGCGCCGAAGTCGGTTCATCAAAGAGCATGATCCGAGGGCGCATACACAGTGACCGCGCGATGGCGACACGCTGCTGTTGCCCCCCTGAAAGTTGCCCCGGATACTTGTTCGCCTGATCGGGAATTTTCACTTTTTCAAGAAAGTGCATCGCGGTTTCCACGGCTTCCTTCTTGGGTGTCTTGCGTACCCAGATCGGGGCCAGTGTGCAGTTTTCGAGGATCGTCAGATGCGGAAAGAGATTGAAGTGCTGAAAGCACATGCCGACCTCGGACCGTATCTTGTCGATGTTCTTGACGTCTGAAGATAGCACAGTGCCATCAACTTCGATCCGGCCCTGCTGATGCTCTTCCAATGCATTGATACACCGGATGAGCGTCGATTTACCGGACCCCGAAGGCCCGCAAATCACGATCCGTTCGCCGCGATACACTGTCAGGTCGATATCGCGCAGCACATGAAAGCTACCGAACCATTTGTTCATTTTCTCGATCGAGATGGCGACCTCGTCCGAGACTTCCAGTTGTCTTGCTTCAGCCATTGTTGAGGTTCCTTATCGGTGATCTGTCGCAAGACGGCGTTCCAGCCACTGCGAATATTGGGAAATGCCATAGCAGACGACGAAGAACAGCAAGGCCGCAAAGCCCAGAAGTTCCCAGTAGACGCCGTTCCAGTCGGTCGAGGCAAGGATCGGACCCCGGATCATGCCGACAAGGTCGAACATTGAAATGACCGAAACCAGTGTCGTGTCCTTGAACAGTCCCACGGCGATATTCACGATACCGGGGATCGAGATCTTGAGTGCTTGCGGCAAGATGATCAGCCGCATGGCCTGCGCGTAATCCAGACCCAGACTGTCTCCCGCCTCATATTGCCCTTTGGGCAACGCCGCGAGGCCTCCGCGGATCACTTCGGCGATATAGGCCGAAGAGAACATGGTGATCATGATAACCACCCGCAGAAACAGATCGACCTGCGATTCAGGTGGAAAGAAATATGCCAGCATCACGCTTGCGACGAACAACAGAGTAATCAGCGGCACGCCACGAATGAATTCGATGAACACCACACAGACGATCTTGATCAGCGGCATCGAGCTTTGCCGTCCCAGCGCCAATGCAATCCCGATCGGCAGGGAAAGCGACACGCATGTAACGCCCAGCATCATATTGAGCATGAAGCCACCGAGATCGCGTGAAGGCACCGCAGGAAGCAGGGGGTTTGCGGGGGCGAGCATTGGAACGATGAAACCCGCAGCATAGAACACTGCGACAGCAGCGGCGATGCCGCCAAAGAAACCTGCCGCGAAGCTGCGCTGCACCAAAAGGGTGTAGACATAGTAACCAACCCCGAAACCGACCAGCGCCATAACGGGGATCCAGATCGTTCCGCCCCAGATCAGCCAGTAAGCCACGAACGGATACAGCAACGTGAGGATCAGAAGTTTGCGCGGCAGATCGAAGAACAGAACCGGTGCGACGGCCACGAACAACAGCACGAATGCAAGCGTCGGGCGCCAGTAAAGCTCGGACGGGTATTTGAACCCGAACAATAGCTGGTTCCAGCGATCCACCAGAACCGCAAAACATCCGCCCGTTTGACCGTCGAGGATTTCACGGCACGCCGTCAGGCTGGGCGCATTCCAGATACCGTTAAGAAGCCACGGCAGTACTGCGGCCAGCACCAGATAGATCACGTAAATCGCGGCGACGGTCAGCAGGGCGTTGGGCCAGGTCGCGAAAAGATTCTCGCGCCCCCATTTGTAGACCCCCCGTTCTGCCACCGGAGGTTCAGCAGGCGGGAGCGCTGTTTCACGAACGAAGGCTACGGATTGTGCATGTGTGTCTGACATGGCTCAGCGCTCCTTCAGCTTCATTGAACTATTATAAACGTTCATCACTGCAGATATCAGAAGCGAGATGATGAGATAGAACAGCATCAGCAGCAGAACGCATTCGATCGCCCGGCCCGTCTGGTTCAGGGTAATTCCCCCCAAAGTCGCGGTGATGTCCGCATACCCCACCGCAATTGCCAGCGATGAGTTTTTGGTGATGTTGAGGTATTGCGAAATCAGCGGCGGGATGATGACACGCAGCGCCTGTGGCAACACGACAAGGCTCATGACCCGCTTGGGCCGCAGACCAAGTGCAGATGCCGCTTCGGTCTGGCCCCTGGAAACAGCCTGAATGCCCGCGCGTACGTTTTCGGCAATGAACGCACCGGTATAGATCGACAACGCGAACCAAAGAGCAATCAGCGGCCCCCCGATCTTGATACCACCGGAAAAGTTGAAGCCGCTGAGCGTCGGCATGTCCCAATAGAGACCCATGATAGCCAGCACTCCGATGATCGGAACGAACCAGATCGCCAGGTTAAGCCACAGCGTGTTGGGGCGAACCCCCGTCGCTTCCTGGGCCGCATTGGCGCGGGCGGTAACCATCCGGGTCGCAAAGAAGGATCCTACGAGCACGGCGATTACGATCAACCAATTAAGCGCCCCGTTTCCGTCTGCACCGAACCCCCGCGAAAAATGCGGTCCGGGGATATAGACACCGCGATTGGTAAAGGCGATGCTATCCAGGACCATCGACGAAGCGGGGTCATCCCCTCGGAACGCAGTTGGCGCTGGCATCACGGCAGTCATGATGGTGAAAATGATGATGATCCAGATCAGCACGGGAATATTGCGGAAGATTTCGACGTAGAACGCCATCAGCTTGCGCACGAGCCAGTTCTTGGAAAGGCGCAGAACCCCAGCGAGAACGCCAAACACCGTTGCCGTCAAACAGGCCAGAACCGCAACCAGCAGCGTGTTGAGAATGCCCACCCAAGCCGCACGCAAGTTGCTCGACTGGCTGTTGTAATCGATCAGTGTCTGGTTGATATCATAACCGGCCGGACTGCTCAGGAACGAAAATGAGATGTTGAGGTCTTGCGCCGCAAGATTGCTCACCAGGTTATTCGCCAGAAACGCAATCGCCACGATCAGCAGCAACAGGGCAATCGCCTGAAAGGTCAGGGATCGGTAGCGCGTATCGTAGAGAAGCATGGAGAGCCGAAACGACTCCCTTGGGGGGTCGGTTAATGTCGTCATCACGGACGTCCCTGTGTTGGCTGCCCCTCATCTCATTGGCGCGGCAAGCCACGCGGAGGGATCAGAATTATTTATTCGTCTCATGCAGAAGGGGCGCAGAGTTTTTCTGCGCCCCTTGCCGTGTCAGTTCCTAGCGGAACGGAGGTGTGTACAGCAGACCACCATCGGTCCACTGCGCGTTCAAGCCGCGCGCCAGACCGATCGGCGTCTCCTCACCAATATTCTTGGCAAAGATCTCGCCGTAGTTACCGCCTGCCATAATGGCATTTTTCGCCCAGTCAGCGCTAAGTCCCAGCATCGCGCCCAGCTCGCCTTCGGTGCCAAGCAAACGCGCCACTTCAGGGTTGTTGGTATTGCCGGACATCTCGGCCACGTTGGCAGAGGACACGCCCAGTTCTTCTGCTGCGATCAGCGCGTTCAGCGTCCAGCGCACCACATCACCCCATTCATTGTCGCCGTGGCGAACCAATGGGCCCAAAGGTTCTTTGGAGATGATTTCAGGCAGCAGGATGTGGTCACCCGGCGCTTCAAAAGTTGCGCGTGTTGCTGCCAGACCAGAAGCATCTGTCGTGTAAGCGTCGCAGGCACCAGCCAGGTACTGCTGTTGACCTTCGGCGTTTGTTTCGATTGGAACAGGCTCATAGCTGATATTGTTCTTGCGGAAGTAGTCCGCGAGGTTCAGTTCTGTCGTTGTGCCGGTCTGGATACAGACGGCTGCACCGTCAAGATCCTTGGCGGAGGAAACGCCGAGCGCCTTGGGGACCAAAAAGCCCTGACCATCGTAGTAGTTGACGCCGACAAAGTCGAACTTCAGATCGACGTCACGGCTAAAGGTCCAGGTCGTGTTGCGTGCCAGCATGTCGACTTCGCCAGACGCAAGTGCGGTAAAGCGCGTCTTGCCCGTCGTCGGTACGAACTCGACTGCGGCCGGATCGCCCAAAACCGCCGCTGCAACAGCGCGACAGACAGAGACGTCAAACCCGGTCCATTCGCCGTTTGCGTCCGGTGCGGCAAAACCGACCAGACCGGTCGTCACGCCACAATTGAGCTTGCCACGTGCTTTGACATCGTCAAGCGTCGCGGCGGCTGCTGCGCCAGCCGCGACTCCAGCGACCGTCAAAGCGCCGAGAAATACAGTTCTTTTCATTTTTACCTCTTCCTGATTTTCCGCCATGTTAAGACGGCTCTGACCGGCATGTTCTTCACACCGGCGGCGTAAATTTGCAGGGGTGATCCTGCATAGTATCATAACTGTGCGGGGATTCCTCTTTGAAGGTCAAGGGTTCCGTGTTCAAAATATGACGATCAAACCGGCCCTAACGCTAAGTAAGTCCTTTTCGCAAGACTATTTATTGGGGGGGCGGCGGTTTCGGATCAGGGTTTGCGCCGCAAGTCCAACATCCAGCTTGCGTGCAGGAACGCGTGCCTTTTCAAAGCGGACATCGCCTCCGCTTCGTCATCTGCACCCCATTGTTCCGCCTGCCATTCCTCATCGAGGCGCGAAATTTCCCAGATTTCCTGCGCTCCGAAGGCACCCCGCTCTGCGGCAAAGCCAAGCACAAGCGAACCGGAAAGGCTGACAAGATCATGAAACGCGGCCAGTTCGAACGGGTCCAACTGATGAACCTGCGCGCGTAGAACGTCGAGAGTTGCTGCGTCTTGGGGCAAGTGCATGACACCGACTCTCGGCTCCAGTCGCGCGCCCAACGCTTCTTCCGCCCAGTCCAGAACGGGATCCCAACGTTCGTTCTGGCGCGCCACAAGCGCGTCAGGAGCGTCGGCGCGATAGCATAGCAGATCGCTGTCGCCATAAGCCGCAAGCATATCTGCAACTTCGGCATGCTGCACCGCCACCTTGTCGATAGCTGCATTGGCCGTTCTGGTCACCGGCATGGTCTCCGGCCGGATCAAACCCTCTTGGGCATCCCATTCCGCGGCAACCGCTGCGGCAATGGCGTGGCTTGGCAGGGCCAGCGGCCTTTTTGCCGGTGTTTTCACCGGACGGCCATCAAGCTCCACCGCCCAGCCACCCTTTGTTTCAACGACATCGGCTGCCTTCCAGAACCGCTTGGCTTTCCATTCGCTCATGCCGGTATGCTCCAGATATCTTTCACCACTCCGGCCAACTCGGCAAAGTCGTTCACACGGTAGCGGGCGGCGCTGAGACGTTCGGAGACGTGATAGCCCCAAGACACGCCGAGCCCTGCAATCCCGGCGGCTGCGGCCATATCCATATCAAAACTCGTATCGCCCACCATGACCGCATCTTGCGGCGCAACGCCTGTCTCTGCGAGCGCGGTCAGAATCATCGAGGGATGCGGCTTGCTGGGATGCGTATCCGCGACCTGTTGGGTGACAAACAGATGGCGCAGATCATGAGCTTCCAACAGCTTGTCCAGCCCCCGCCGCGATTTGCCGGTCGCAACGCCCAGAACGACATCGGGAGCCTGATGCAAATCCTGCAATGCTTTGAGCGCACCAGGATAGAGCGGCGAAGACTGTGCCGCACCACTGTCAGCACGCAGCGACATATAGGCGTCCTTGTAACCCCGAACCAGCCGCATGTGGCGAGTGGCAGCGATATCAGGCGCGAGAATGGGCATGGCCACGTCCAGCGACAATCCGACGATCCCCAGAACATCCAGACGGTCAGGCGGCACCAGCCCTTCGGCTTCGAACGCCAATACCATTGCGCCCAGAATATCGCCCTGGCTGTCCACCAAAGTACCGTCGACGTCAAAAATGACCAATCGCAACGGGCCGTCCGTCATGCCCAGCCTTCCTCGAACGGGTCGGCAGGTACGTCCGACGCTGCCCACTGAAACGTCTCCCAGGTGCGCTGCATATGCTCTGGCAAAGGGGCGGTCAGGGTCAGCTGCGCCTTGGTTACAGGATGCTCAATCTTCAACGACCGCGCATGCAGGTGCAATTTTTTCGAAATGTCGCCGCCAAGCTGCGCGCCCCAACCGTCGCCCATATTGTCCTGTGACGACCCACCATATTTGCCGTCCCCCACGATCGGGTGACCGATCTCGGCCATGTGCGCGCGCAACTGGTGCGTCCGTCCGGTGACTGGTATCAGAGCCATCCAGCAACAGCGCTTGGCCGCCTGGCTGAGCGTCGCGTAATCCGTCGTCGCGCGTTTTGCCCCTTCGGTTGCGTCGATCTCGCGCGGGTGGATGCAGATCATCTTCTCCCCCTCACCGCGCGCACCATGTCCGGGCGCTTTCATCAGTCCGAACTTGATCGTCCCGTTCCGTGGATGTGGCACACCGGCGACGGCTGCCCAATAGATTTTGCGCGTCTCGCGGTGCCGGAAACTCGCCGTCAGCGCCGCTGCGACCGACCGCGTGCGCGCCATCAACAACACGCCCGAGGTGTCCTTGTCGATCCGATGTACCAAGCGCGGCTTCTCATCCAGATCAAACATCAACGCCTCGGCCAGCGCATCCACATGCCGGTCAGACTGGCCCGAACCGCCCTGCACCGGCAATCCCGGCGGTTTGTTCAAGGCGATGACGTGGTCGTCGCGATAGATCACGCAAGACCGAATGAATTTTGCATCCGCTTCGCTGATCGAACTGCGTTTCGGGGGCGGCGGCGCTTCGCCTTCGGGAAGCGGCGGTATGCGCACTTCCTGCCCCGCCTCAAGCCGGGTTGCAGCCTTGACCCGCCCGCCATTCACGCGAATCTCGCCCTTGCGGCACATTTTTTCGATGCGGCCCTGAGAGATCAGCGGAAACTGCCGCTTGAACCAACGGTCCAGCCGTTGATCGGCATCCCCCTCCTCGATCGTAATCGTCTGTACACGGCTCATGCGAATACCCCTCTGGCGATCCAAAGCCCCAAGATCAGGGCGGCAATCGAGACAACGACAGACAAGCCTACATAGGCCGCTGCGGATCCCAGTTGCCCCCGCTCGATCAGCGTAACAGTCTCCATCGAAAAGGCGGAGAATGTCGTGAACCCGCCCAGTAGTCCGGTCATCACAAAGGGGCTCAGATGCGTCAATCCCTTTTGAGCAGAAGCAACCACGAAAACGCCCATCAGAAAGGAGCCGAGTATGTTTACCAGGATGATCGCGACCGGGAATTCCACCGGACCTGTCAGACGCGTTATCGCGATCCCGATCAGATAGCGGCACGACGCCCCTATCGCCCCCCCGAGGGCTACATATGAAACTGCTGTCAACATCCGCATCCCCTCTTACACCGGCGCAGCAGAGTCAACCTGACCCATCCCGCTTGGCCCTCAGCTTGGTGAAATAATCGAGCCGTTTCTTGAGATCCCGTTCAAACCCCCGTTCAACAGGTTCATAAAAGGCCGGCCGTTTCATCATTTCCGGAAAATAATCCTGACCCGAGAAACCGTCTTCGGCATCATGGTCATAGGCATACCCTGCCCCGTATCCCTGTTCCTTCATCATGCCCGTCGGCGCGTTGAGGATATGCTTGGGAGGCGGCTCGGACCCGGTCTGTCTGGCCGCCTTGCGTGCCGCCTTGTAGGCGACATAGGCCGCATTGGACTTTGGCGCGAGCGCCAGATAGGTCACCGCCTGCGCCAGCGCCAGTTCTCCCTCGGGGGAGCCGAGACGTTCGTAGGTTTCCCACCCTTGCAAACAAACAGACTGCGCCTGTGGATCGGCCAGCCCGATATCTTCGACCGCCATCCGCGTGAGCCGACGCGCGAGATATCTCGGATCCTCGCCACCTTCGAGCATGCGAGCAAACCAGTAGAGCGCCGCATCAGGGTCGCTGCCCCGGACTGATTTGTGCAATGCACTGATCAGGTTATAATGCGCATCACCCGATTTGTCGTACTGCGCCGCACGACGCATAAGACGCTTTGCAAGGGCATCACGTCCCATTTCGCCGTCAATTTTCCACGCTGCAATCTGTTCAATCAAATTGAGCAGTGCGCGCCCGTCACCATCTGCCATTTCCAGCAGCGCTTCGCGTGCCTGCTTGTCCAGCGGCAAACTGCGGTCCAGCTCACGCTCGGCCCGCTGCGCGAGTTTTTCCAGGTCTTGCAGATCAAGCCGATCCAGCACCAACACCTGCGCCCGGCTCAGGACAGCGGCGTTCAACTCGAAACTTGGGTTTTCTGTCGTGGCCCCCACCAGCAAAATGGTTCCGTCCTCCATATGCGGCAGGAAACCGTCCTGCTGCGCCTTGTTGAAACGGTGAATCTCGTCGACGAACAAAAGCGTCCCCTGCCCGTTTCGGCGTCGCATCTTGGCCGCCTCGAAAACCTTGCGCAGCTCGGGTACGCCACTGAAAATGGCGGATATCTGCACGAAATGCATATCCGTTTCATCGGCAAGCAAACGCGCAATCGTCGTCTTGCCGACACCCGGCGGACCCCAAAAGACCAGAGATCCCAACGCACCGGACTCAAGCATGACCGTCAAAGGCGCTTCGGGGCCGAGAATCTGATTCTGCCCGATGACTTCGCTCAGCGCGCGGGGCCGCAAACGGTCGGCAAGCGGTCGGTGGCCTGCATCTGCTTCTGGCCCCTCTTCGTCGAATAAATCAGCCATTTGGCAATGTCCTCATCCCACAGATATGCGCACGGCGCTTGACCGGCGCAACACCCGACTTTTCCCGGCCCGATACTTGAATGCCCTGCGGCAATAACAAAAAACCCCGCCACTGGCGGGGTTTTCCGGCGACAGCCATGCAGGCTTCGCTTATTCGTCGGCGGCTTCTGCCTCGGTGGCGATGCGCGCCTTGTCGGCGGCACCCTTGGCATCGCGGTCGCGGTCCACGAATTCGATGATCGCCATCGGAGCCATGTCACCATAGCGGAACCCGGCCTTCAGCACGCGCACGTAACCGCCTTGACGGTCCTTGTAACGGGGGCCGAGAATATCAAACAGTTTCGTGACGTACTGATCTTCCTTCAGCTTCGCCGCCGCCTGCCGGCGCGCGTGCATGTCGCCACGTTTGGCCAGCGTGATCATCTTTTCGATAATCGGACGCAGTTCTTTCGCTTTGGGAAGGGTTGTCTTGATCTGCTCATGTTCGATGAGCGAGCCGGCCATGTTCGCCCACAGCGCCTTGCGGTGCTCATGAGTGCGGTTCAGGCGGCGGTATCCACGTGCGTGACGCATTTCTTGTCTCCTAATGTGCCCTCTACGGGCTGTTTTGCTTTGTCTGGCTGGCGTGCGTAGCGCCAGCTCTCCTTGGGGCGGGATGCCCGGTGTTTTGGCAGGGCGGGGTTACCCCCGCCCTACATCAAAAAGAATCCTCGAATTTCTTGGCGAGGTCTTCGATATTGTCCGGCGGCCAGTCCTCGACATCCATGCCAAGATGCAGACCCATTCCCGACAGCACTTCCTTGATCTCGTTCAGGGACTTGCGGCCAAAGTTCGGCGTACGCAGCATCTCGGCTTCGGTCTTCTGGATCAGGTCGCCGATATAGACGATATTGTCGTTCTTGAGGCAGTTGGCCGAACGCACCGACAGCTCCAGCTCGTCGACTTTCTTGAGCAACAGCGGGTTGAATTCCAGACCGTCATCGTCATCCTGACGGGACGCAGATTCAGGCTCGTCAAAGTTGACGAAGATACCAAGCTGGTCTTGAAGGATACGCGCCGCAAACGCGACCGCATCATCAGGCGTGATCGATCCGTCTGTATCGACCTTCATGGTCAGCTTGTCATAATCCAGAACCTGGCCTTCGCGGGTCGGCTGAACGTCATAGCTGACCTTTTTGACCGGCGAATAGATCGCGTCGATCGGGATCAGACCGATAGGCGCATCTTCCGGCTTGTTCTTGTCAGCGGAGACGTAGCCTTTGCCGGTGTTGACCATCAATTCCATATAGATGTCGGCACCATCATCGAGGTGGCAGATCACATGGTCGCGGTTGAGGATCTCGATACCGGCAGATTCGGAAATGTCGCCAGCAGTCACGACGCCCGGACCCTTGGCAGAGATCGAAAGACGCTTTGGCCCTTCAACTTCCATACGGATGCTGACACCTTTGAGGTTCAGGATGATGTCGGTTACGTCTTCGCGCACACCGGCAACGCTTGAGAATTCGTGCAGGACGTTGTCGATCTGCACAGAGGTGATCGCGGCCCCCTGCAAGGACGACATCAGGACGCGGCGGAGCGCGTTGCCCATGGTAAGACCGAAACCACGCTCGAGCGGTTCGGCAATAACTGTAGCCTGACGTGCCGGATCATTGCCGGGTTTAACGTCAAGCTGCGTAGGCTTTATCAGTTCGGCCCAATTTTTGTGGATCATGTGTCCCTCCATCCTTGTATCTGCCGCATGTCCGGTCGGCGGATACGCTCGAGGTTTAAAAAAAAGCGGTTTGGGGCCGCGTGAGAAACGCAGCCCCGTAAAATTTTTGTCGCTTAGACGCGGCGGCGCTTTGGCGGACGACAGCCGTTGTGGGCCATGGGCGTCACGTCACGGATCGACGTGATGTTGAACCCGGCAGCCGCCAACGCGCGCAGCGCGCTTTCACGGCCTGACCCAGGTCCCTGCACTTCGACTTCCAGCGTTTTCACGCCGTGTTCCTGTGCCTTGCGGCCTGCGTCTTCGGCAGCCATCTGGGCGGCGTAAGGAGTCGATTTACGCGACCCCTTGAAGCCCATCGTGCCTGCGGATGACCATGCAATCGCGTTGCCCTGGACATCGGAGATCAGGATCTTTGTGTTGTTGAAAGAAGAATTCACATGCGCCACACCAGCGGCGATGTTCTTGGAGACCTTCTTCTTGGTGCGTTTTGCATCACGTGCCATGTTGTCAGCCCTCCCTTATTTCTTCTTGCCGGCAATGGCCTTTGCGGGGCCTTTGCGGGTGCGAGCATTTGTATGGGTGCGCTGGCCACGAACCGGCAGGTTACGGCGGTGGCGCAGGCCACGATAGCAACCAAGGTCCATCAGACGCTTGATGTTCATCTGCGTGTCACGACGCAGGTCGCCTTCGACGGTATAGTTTTCGTCGATATGTTCGCGGATTTTGAGAATATCGGCATCCGACAGTTCATTGACCCGGCGCGCCTGATCGACGCCCACTGCGTCGCAGATGGCCTTGGCCGAAGAATTGCCGATTCCGGTGATATAGGTGAGGGCGATTGGAACCCGTTTTGCAGTCGGGATGTTAACGCCGGCGATACGTGCCACGTGCATTTCCTTTTCGTTGCGGACCCGTTGTTCCAGGTCCTTTTTTCACAACGTCAGCCCGAAGGGATCCTGCGGGCCGCAGCTGATCAGGTGATCCGGCAAGACACATTCCTGCCGTTGATTCTCAGTAGAGATAGCGCGTCCTATGGGGTTTTGCAGATGGCGTCAAGTCGACTGCAAAGATAGCTGACAGCGCCCGTATCGCCGGGCTGCTGACTACGTAAACCCGCGCACACGCGCACATGCGCAGGAGGCATCACGCTGCTCCGGACGGTCAAGCGTCGAGAATCGCTTCGATGCTGGCCTGCACCACTTTGATTTCGGCAAGCCCATCCACACGCTTGAGCAAATCATGCGCATAGTAATAGCCCAACAGCGGAGACGTCTTTTTGTAATATTCCATCAGACGGTTGCGCAGGCTTTCTTCGTTGTCATCCGCACGGCGCCTGAAATCAGCGGCACCGCAACGTTCGCATTTGCCGTCCGCAGGCTGCGGCTTGGTCACGTCGTGATAGACTTCGCCACAATTTCCACAGGTAGAGCGTCCGGCGATCCGTTCCACCAACACCTCATCCCGCACGCGCAGTTCAATGACCGCATCGAGGCTCTTGCCCTCTTCATCCATCAGTTCTTTCAACGCCGTCGCTTGTTTCAGCGTCCGCGGAAAGCCGTCAAAGATAATGCCCGCACCGGTATCGCCGTGCAGCTTTTCCCGGATCAGGCCGATCACGATCTCGTCTGTCACAAGATCCCCACGGGCCATGACTTCGGCTACCCGGTTGCCCATGTCTGTCCCGGAGTCCTTTGCTTCGCGCAGCATGTCGCCGGTGGACAATTGAACCATTCCGCGTGTTTCAACCAAATGACGCGCTTGCGTCCCCTTGCCTGCGCCCGGAGGCCCTAAAAGGATAATGTTCATTTACGTACTGGGCTCCGTTTCTTACGTGGCTTGCCGGACTTGCCGCGCAACTGTGATTTCTCCAGCAAACCTTCATATTGATGAGCCAAAAGATGGCTCTGGACTTGCTGGATGGTATCCATTGTGACGGAAACCACAATGAGAACGGACGTACCGCCAAAATAAAACGGAATCGCAAACTGACCGCGCAGGATTTCCGGCAACAGACAGACAGCAGCAAGATAGGCCGAGCCGAGAACAAGCACCCGATTCACAACATACTCCAGATACTCTGAAGTCCGTTTACCGGGGCGAATACCGGGAACAAACCCGTTCTGGTTCTTCAGATTCTCCGCCACATCGTCGGGTTTGAAGCTGACGTTGAAAGTGTAGAAATATGCAAAGAACACGATCATTACGACGAAGAACAACAAGTACAGCGGCTGTCCGGGGCCGAAATTCGCAAGCAGCCATGACATGACCGGGTTCGTGGAATTGCCAGAGAACGTGCTGATCGTCACAGGCAGCAGCAACAACGACGAGGCGAAAATCGCAGGGATAACACCGGCGGGGTTGACCTTGACGGGCAAGTGCGACGAACCGCCATCATAGACCTTCATTCCGACCTGACGGCGCGGATACTGGATATGAATCTTTCTCAGCGCGCGTTCCATGAAAACAACGAACATGATCGTGCCGATGACCATCACCAGAACCGCTACGATGACCGCCGGGCTGATCGCGCCGGACCGGCCCTGACTGAAAAACTGTGCAATGGCAGCAGGGACTTCGGCAATGATGCCGACGAAAATAATCAGCGAGATACCGTTGCCGATGCCACGTGCGGTGATCTGTTCGCCCAGCCACATCAGGAACATCGTACCGCCGACCAGCGTAATCATGCATGCAATGCGGAAATACATGCCGGGATCTGCGGCAATGTCACCCGCCTCCAGCGAAATGGCGAGGCCGTAAGACTGGATCGTGGCAAGCGCCACCGTACCGAAGCGGGTGTATTGGTTGATCTTCTTGCGCCCCTGCTCGCCCTCTTTCTTGAGCTGTTCGAGCTTTGGCACCATCGAAGTCAGCAACTGGACGATAATGGACGCCGAGATGTAGGGCATGATGCCCAAAGCAAAAATACCCATCCGTCCCAGAGCACCACCGGTGAACATGGACACCATGCCGCCGATGCCCTGCCCTGCGCTCTCCATGAACTCGCGCAGCGCGCCACCGTCGATACCGGGCACGGGGATGAATGTCCCCAGGCGGTAGACGATCAGCAGACCAAGCGTGAAAAGAATGCGGTGGCGTAGGTCGGTCGCCTTGCCAAAGGCGCTCCAGCTCGAATTCGCGGCCATGTTTTCGACGGCAGATACCATGTCAGGGCTCTTTCTGTTGGCAAAACGCCGCCCCTACCGTTTTCCGGCGGGCGGCGTTTGGAAAAACTTGTGGACTATGTAAGCGGCATCGACGCCGCTCACAAGCCTTTGCTCCGTCTTACTCGGACACTTCCGCCGCTGCCGCTGCCGTCACGGTCAGGCTTCCGCCCGCCTTTTCAACGGCTTCGATCGCGGATTTGGAGGCACCAGTGACGCTCAGCGTCATCTTAGCGGAGATATCGCCCTTGGCCAGAACACGAATGCCGTCCAGCTTGCGGCGCACCAGACCGGAAGCGATCAAGACATCCTCGTCGATGTCCTTCTTGCCGTCGATCTTGCCTGCGTCGATGAATTTCTGGATCAGGCCGAGATTCACGACAGCGTAAGACTTGCGATTCGGTTTGGTAAAGCCGCGCTTGGGCAGACGCTGGTAGATCGGCATCTGGCCGCCTTCGTACCCCTTGATGGCGACGCCGGAACGGGATTTCTGACCCTTGATACCACGGCCACCCATCTTGCCTTTGCCAGAGCCGGGACCCCGACCAACGCGCATGCGTTTTTTGGCGGCACCTTCATTATCGGAAAGTTCGTGCAGTTTCATGTCGCTTCTCCTTTTGCCGGAAATGCTCCCCAGCGACGGGAGTGAGCAAACGCGGCGTTGATGATTCTAGAGTGGCGGAAGTTGTAGCCACCGGGGGCGTATAGGGGAAGGGGGGAGGTTCGGCAAGGGGTTGACGGAAAGCATCAATGTGCTTTCGCATTTGAATGCTAAAACATCGCTTATCAAACGGGGTCAAGTTAACTTTGCGCTCTCCAGACCATTTCAGGACTTGCTTGGTTCGGTTGTTCGCGACCCCTCACAACGTTCGGGCATGAAAACCGATGCTTGATGTATCGGATTATTTCGAAAACGCTGTAAGTACACGATTTCGCTTGTAAAACGTTTAACGCCTCGCAGTTTCCCGCGAGGCGTTTTCAGACTAGCACGCGGAATTTTCAAAAATTCCCGTCCGATTTCTTTGAAGAAATCGGTTAGCCCTTCTCTTCCACGATTTCCACCATGTGAGAAATCGAGTTGATCATGCCGCGCACGCTTGGTGTGTCTTCCAGCTCGCGTGTCCGGTGCATCTTGTTCAGGCCCAACCCGATCAGGGTCGCGCGCTGTTTTGCAGGGCGCCGGATGGGGGAGCCGATTTGCTTGATGACGATGGTCTTTGCCATGATATGCTCTCCTTATGCGTCCGCTGTCGCAGAAGCGGACGGACTGTTATGGGCCACATCGCTCTGCTCGTCGATTTTCGTCTCGGTGCGCAGGATTTCCGCGACCTTCTTGCCGCGACGCTGTGCGACCGAACGGGGCGATTGTTCCTTGCGCAGGCCGTCCATCGTCGCGCGGATCATGTTGTAGGGGTTCTGCGAACCGATCGATTTCGACACCACATCCTTGACGCCCAGCATCTCGAACACGGCGCGCATTGGGCCACCGGCGATGATCCCGGTCCCTTCAGGCGCTGACCGCATTACAACGCGGCCGGCACCGTGGCGCCCTGACATGTCGTGGTGCAATGTTCGGCCTTCGCGCAGCTGCACGCGGATCATCTGGCGCTTGGCCTGCTCGGTTGCCTTGCGGATCGCTTCGGGGACCTCTTTGGCCTTCCCCTTGCCGAAACCAACGCGGCCCTTTTGGTCGCCTACGACGACGAGCGCCGCAAACCCAAAGCGCTTACCACCCTTGACGGTCTTGGAAACGCGGTTGATCGCAACCAGACGGTCAGCGAATTCGGGGTTTTCGTCGCGGTCGCGGCGTGGGCCACGACGGTTTTCACGTTCTGCCATGAGAACATCCTTCTTTGGGTGGGCAAGCGCCCTATTGGTTCGATCCTTGGTGCCAGAACCCCCGAAAGGATCACAAAGCCCGGATCATCGAGACGGACGCGCCGCCTTCGCGTTAACAAGCTGGCGGGGTGACCCCCGCCGCGCCGTTAGATCTTCAACCCGCCTTCGCGCGCTGCCTCGGCCAAAGCCTTGATCTTGCCATGGAAAAGAAAACCTCCACGGTCAAAATAAGCTTCTTCGATCCCAGCTTTCCTAGCACGTTCGGCGATTGCCGAACCCACCTTGGTCGCTGCGTCGATGTTGTTTTTGCCGACAACGCCGATGCTCTTTTCAAGCGACGAGGCGGAGGCAAGCGTCTTGCCGTTCACATCGTCGATCAGCTGAACGCTGATGTTCTTGTTGGAGCGGTGAACGGACAGGCGCATACGTCCTGCGTTCACTCGGCGAAGTTTGTTCCGAACGCGCAGGCGGCGTTTCAGAAACAGTTGTCTTTTGCTGTTTGCCATCTGAGCTATCCTTACTTCTTCTTGCCTTCTTTGCGGAAGATAAATTCGCCTTTGTAGCGGATGCCTTTGCCCTTGTAGGGCTCGGGCTTGCGCCAATCGCGAATTTCCGCAGCGACCTGACCAACCTTCTGTTCGTCAATGCCTTCAACGACGATTTCGGTCTGTTTAGGCGCGGTTACGGTGACCCCTTCGGGTGCTTCGTAATCCACATCATGCGACAGACCCAGGTTCAGCCGCAGAGTGTTGCCCTGCATCTGAGCGCGGTAACCAACGCCCTGGATTTCAAGCTCTTTCTTGAAACCTTCGGAAACGCCGGTCACGAGGTTCGCGACCATGGTGCGGGACATGCCCCACTGCTGACGCGCGCGCTTGGACTTGCCGCGCGGCGTGACCGAAACGGCGTTGTCTTCAACCGTCAGGGTCACATCATCTGTCGCCTTGAAGCTGCGGGTCCCCTTGGGGCCTTTCACTTCGATCGACTGACCGGAGACCGATGCGGTGACACCGCTGGGCAGATCAACCGCCTTTTTACCAATACGAGACATGATCTACTCCTTAGAATACGGTGCAGAGCACTTCGCCGCCAACATTCTGGCTGCGCGCACTTGCATCCGACATCACACCCTTGGGGGTGGAGACAATCGACACGCCGAGGCCCTGACGGACCACAGGAATGTCATTTACGCCCATGTAGACGCGGCGACCGGGCTTGGAAACCCGCTTCAACTCGCGAATGACAGGTTCGCCCTCGTAGTACTTGAGGCTGATCTCGATGGCGGGATGGCCATCGGCACCCGTCATCGTTTCATAGCCGCGGATGTAGCCTTCGTCTGCCAGCACATCCAGCACCCACGCGCGCAGCTTGGAGGCTGGTGTGATCACGGTGGACTTGCCGCGCAACTGGCTGTTGCGGATGCGTGTCAGCATATCTGCGATAGGATCGTTCATCTGATGCGCTCCTTACCAGCTCGACTTGACCATGCCGGGGATCTGGCCGGCAGAGCCAAGATCACGCAGCGCGATACGCGAGATTTTCAATTTGCGATAGTAGGCGTGGGGACGACCCGTCAGCTGACAGCGGTTGTGCAGACGCACGGCGCTGGAGTTGCGGGGAAGTTTCGCCAGCTTCAGGGAGGCGCGGAAACGCTCTTCCATCGGCTTGCTCTCGTCGCTCACGACTTCCTTCAAAGCGGCACGTTTGCCAGCATATTTTGCCACCAGACGTTCCCGCTTCTTTTCGCGTTCGATCATTGATTTCTTAGCCATGTCTAATCCTTCCCGCGCTTATGAATTGAAGGGCATGTTGAAATGCTTCAACATAGCCTTCGCTTCGGCGTCGGTTTTCGCCGTTGTGGCGATCACGATGTCCATTCCCCAAGTCTCATCGACTTTGTCGAAGTTGATCTCTGGGAACACGATATGCTCTTTCAGGCCCATGGCATAGTTGCCGCGGCCATCGAAAGACTTGCCGGGTACGCCGCGAAAGTCGCGGATACGGGGCATTGCAATCGTGATCAGACGGTCAAGGAATTCGTACATGCGATCACCGCGCAGGGTCACTTTGGCCCCAAGCGGCATCTCTTCACGTACGCGGAAACCGGCAATGGATTTCTTGGCGATGGTCGTCAATGCCTTCTGGCCCGCGATCGTCGTCAGATCTTCCTGCGCCGACTTGGCCTTCTTGCTATCACGCACAGCTTCGGCACCGCACCCGATGTTCAGGACGATCTTGTCCAGACGCGGGATCTGCATCTCGTTGGTATAGCCGAACTCTTCTTTCAGCTTTGCACGGATGGTATCGCGGTACTCTACCTTGAGGCGGGGGGTGTATTTTGAATCGTCAAGCATCAGATCACGTCCCCTGTCGTCTTGGCAAAGCGCACTTTCTTGTCGCCGTCCATCTTGAAACCAACGCGAGTGGCTTTACCGTTCGCGTCTTTGTAGGCCAGATTGCTTAGGTCGATCGGCATCGCTTTCGGGATGCGGCCGCCCTGGCTTGTC
Source organism: Sulfitobacter sp. (assembly GCA_024637305.1). Classification (GTDB taxonomy): domain Bacteria; phylum Pseudomonadota; class Alphaproteobacteria; order Rhodobacterales; family Rhodobacteraceae; genus Sulfitobacter. The sequence goes on along the minus strand of JAGXFI010000075.1, from coordinate 5,743 downwards.
TGGGACTGGCGTGTCGCGCGGATGGCGATGTTGACCCCATCCACGATGGCCTTGTTGGACTTGGGATCAACAGAGGCGATTGTGCCCTCCTTGCCCTTGTCCTTGCCGGTCAAAACGATGACCTTGTCACCTTTTTTCAGTTTAGCAGCCATGATTACAGCACCTCCGGAGCGAGTGAGATGATTTTCATGAAGTTCTTTGCGCGCAACTCACGAACGACCGGGCCAAAGATACGCGTACCGATCGGCTCGTTGTTGTTGTTGAGGATGACAGCGGCATTCCGATCAAAGCGGATCGCGGTGCCGTCGTCGCGGCGGACTTCCTTGGCGGTACGTACGACGACGGCTTTACGCACGTCGCCCTTTTTCACGCGGCCGCGTGGGATGGCTTCCTTGACCGACACGACAATGATGTCGCCGACGGATGCGTACTTACGCTTGGAACCACCCAGGACCTTGATGCACTGAACACGGCGAGCGCCGCTGTTGTCAGCAACATCCAGGTTGGTCTGCATCTGGATCATTTGGTTTCTCCCGACCTTTGGGGGGCCGATGCGTGGCCTTATCCCCCAGGGTTTCGATTAAGTGGGTCTTACGCTTCGGCTTTGGCTTCTGCGTAAACTTCCCAACGTTTGGTCTTGGACCGTGGTGGGCACTCGATAATGCGAACGCTGTCGCCTACCTTGTACGTATTGTTCTCGTCGTGCGCCCGGTACTTCTTGGACTTACGAATCGTCTTCTTGAGAACCGGATGCGTAAAGCGGCGCTCTACGGATACGGTGATTGTCTGGGCGTTGGCGTCCGAGGTAACGGTGCCTGTAAGGATACGCTTTGGCATGGATCAGGCCTCCGTCGCTGCGGTTGCAGCTTTTTGGTTCAACACAGTCTTTACGCGGGCTACGTCACGCTTGACGGCACGCAGACGCGCAGGGTTTTCCAACTGGCCTGTGGCTTGCTGGAAACGCAGGTTGAACGCTTCTTTCTTCAGGTTCACAAGCTCATCGCGGAGCTGGTCCGGCGTCTTGTCATGTAGTTCGCTGGCTTTCATGCCATTTTCCTTTTTCAACATCACCAGCAGGCCCCATTTGGGTGACCGCGATTCTGGTGGAGTGTGTCCGAAGTGCGCCGTATAGGTGGGTTACGCAGAGCGCGCAACCCCCTACTGGCGAGCGCCCTGCACTTGAGCTATCAAAAGCGCATGACCCATATAAAATCGCTCTTCGCCACCCGCCTCTATCACGCCGCCCTGTCCGAGCACAAACCGCCCGTCGATGCCGAGGAATTGCGCGTATCGTGCTATTCCATCGCCGAAGATGACGACGCCGGTCAGGATTGGTGCGAGGAACAGGGCTATCCCGGTTACACTTCTTACGCGTCGCTGACCGACCTGCCCTGGCGGTTCCCGATCTTTGCGGATGTGGTCAAGGCGCTGGACAAGCATGTCGCCGCCTTCGCGAAGGATCTGGAATTCGACCTAGACGGCAAAAAGCTGAAGCTTGAAGACATCTGGATCAACATCCTGCCCGAAGGCGGTATCCACACGTCCCACATCCACCCCCATTCCGTGATCTCGGGCACGACCTATGTCGCGATGCCCGAAGGCGCGTCCGCGCTGAAACTGGAAGACCCGCGCAGCCAGATGATGATGGCGGCCCCCATACGCAAAAAGGGGGCGCGCGAAGAAATGCGCGGGTTCATCTATGTGCAACCCGAGGTGGGCGACGTACTGCTCTGGGAAAGCTGGCTGCGGCACGAGGTCCCGATGAACATGTCAGAGGATGAACGTGTGTCGGTAAGCTTCAATTATGGTTGGGCCTAGCCCGGACCAGAAGTGAAAAAACCCTCCTGTATGGACAGTTTCGGCCTCAAAGCGCGATCAGTTATTGCTTTGTGTTGCCGGCTCGGTTTCGCCACCCTCTTCGGGCTGCGCTTCATCCTGACCGGCATCGGACTCTGGGTCGGTTGGCTGTTCACTCGCCTCTGACCCGTCTTGCGGGCTAGCCGCCGCTCCGGTTTCCGACCCCCCGGATTGGGCCGCAGCGATCCGTTGTTCGACTTCCAGAAGCACGTTAGCGCGGTCCTCTAGGTTCGCCGTCAACTCGGTCAGGATTTGCTGGAGCTCTGCGCGTTGTTCCTGTGCGGCTTGAACGTCCTGCGCAAGCTGGTCGCGGCGCTGCGTCAAACTCGTCACTTCGGTATCGAGCGACTCCTTGCGCGATTGCATCTGGGTCAGTTCGGTCTCCAACGTCCCTACTTGTTCGCTCAGGCCAGTCTGCCGGTCTGTCAGTTCCTGCACGTTCGTCTCAGCGGTCACGAGTTCTTCCGACAGGCGTGCATTGTCTTCCGTAAGTGTCGCCTGGGTTTCACGCATCGTCGCTTCGGCATCTCGCACTTCGGTCAGGCGGGCTTCGACATCTCCGAGCTCTTGCGTTTGCGACGCGATCTGTTCCTCAAGCTGGAGTTTCCGATCTTCGAAAGTCGCCATTTCCTCGCGCATCGGAGCGACCTGGCTCTCAAGCTGCGAGACGGTCTGCTCCTGTGATGCAACGGCCTGCTCAAGCTCGTTTTGCTGCTGCTGCAACGCTTCGACCTGTGGCTGCAATGTGTCGATGTCCGATTGCACAGACCCGCGGTTAGCCTCGAGGTTTTCGATTTCGGAACCCAGCGCCTCGATGCGGGCCTGCAATGCGTCCGCTGTCCCGACCGCCTGTTCCTGAGCCGTGATCTCGCCCTGCAGTCGCTGGATCGTCGCTTCGGTCCGCTGCTCTGTGCGCTTTCCGTCCGCAATAAAATAAATCGCCACTATCCAGCCAATAACCGCCAGGACCCCGACGATAACCAGCGTTTTGCGCGCTGAACCTGATGATGAGTCTGCCATCTGAAAATTTCCCCCGACGTAAACTTACGTAAATGAACTGCTGTGCCAACGCGTGGGGGCGGCGGCCGGTTCCGTGGAATGGGCCGTGTTGTTCAGGTTAACGGGCGGAATCGAAAAAGAGCCCCCGTCGATTAACGACGAGGGCTCTTTAGCTCTATAGTAGCGAGTCAGCGTTTCTTGCGAAATACTAAGCCTCTGGTGACCTTTACCAGTCCTCGCGAACCACGACCCGTGTCTTGATCGGCAGCTTCATGGCCGCCAGACGCAGAGCTTCGCGCGCTGTGTCGTCGTTCACGCCATCGATTTCGAACATGACGCGACCGGGTTTGATCTTGGCGACCCAACGGTCAACAGAACCTTTACCCTTACCCATACGAACTTCGATGGGCTTGGCCGTGACAGGCACGTCCGGGAAAATACGGATCCAGACGCGACCCTGGCGTTTCATGTGGCGGGTCATTGCGCGGCGAGCCGCTTCGATCTGACGCGCGGTCACACGCTCGGGCTCGATTGCCTTGAGGCCGTAAGTGCCGAAGTTCAGGTCCGATCCACCTTTCGCCAGACCCTTGATGGACCCTTTGAACTGTTTGCGGAATTTAGTGCGTTTTGGTTGTAGCATCTGTCATTCCCCCTTAACGACGACCGCCGGCACCGCGAGGTGCTGGGCCGTCCTGGAGTTCCTGTGCCTTGCGGTCACGCGCTGCGGGATCATGTTCCATGATCTCGCCTTTGAAAATCCAGGTCTTGATCCCGATGATGCCATAAGCGGTTTCCGCCTCGACATGCGCGTAATCGATATCGGCACGCAAAGTGTGCAGTGGCACGCGGCCTTCACGGTACCATTCGGTGCGCGCGATCTCGGCACCGCCAAGGCGGCCCGCGACGTTGACACGGATGCCCAGGGCACCCATCCGCATGGCGTTCTGCACGGCACGTTTCATGGCACGACGGAATGAAACCCGGCGTTCCAACTGCTGTGCGATGCTTTCACCGACCAGTGCAGCGTCCAGTTCCGGCTTGCGGACCTCGACGATGTTCAGGTGCAGTTCGCTCGCCGTGAACTTCGTCAGCTTCTTGCGCAGCGTCTCGATGTCCGCGCCTTTCTTGCCGATGATGACGCCGGGACGGGCCGTGTGGATCGTGACGCGGCACTTCTTGTGCGGACGCTCGATGATCACACGGGAAATACCCGCCTGCTTGCACTCTTCCTTGATGAAGGCCCGGATGGCGAGGTCTTCGAGAAGAAGATCACCATATTCCTTGGTGTCGGCATACCAGCGGCTGTCCCAGGTCCGGTTGACCTGCAGGCGCATACCGATCGGATTTACTTTGTTACCCATCAGGCTTGCTCCTCCACTTGACGCACGACGATCGTGATTTCCGAGAACGGCTTGATGATCTTGCCGAAACGGCCACGCGCCCGGGGGCGGCCCCGCTTCATGATCAGGTTCTTGCCGACATATGCTTCGGCGACGACCAATTCGTCCACGTCGAGGTTATGGTTGTTCTCGCCATTGGCGATCGCGGACTGAAGGCATTTCTTCACGTCCAAAGCGATCCGCTTTTTCGAGAAGGTGAGGTCCGTCAGGGCCTTGTCCACCTTCTTGCCGCGGATCATCGCGGCGACGAGGTTGAGTTTTTGCGGGCTTGTACGCAGCATGCGCAGTTTTGCACGGGCTTCGTTGTCTGCCACGCGGCGGGGATTTTTATCCTTGCTCATGGCTTACTTCCGCTTCGCTTTTTTATCGGCGGCATGACCGTAGTAGGTCCGTGTCGGGGAATATTCGCCGAACTTCTGACCGATCATGTCTTCGCTGATGTTGACTGGGATGTGCTTGTGGCCGTTGTAGACACCAAAGGTCAGGCCCACGAACTGCGGCAGGATCGTGCTGCGGCGGGACCAGATCTTGATGACTTCATTGCGGCCGCTCTCACGGGACGCTTCGGCCTTCTTGAGGACATAGCTGTCGACAAAAGGACCTTTCCATACTGAACGAGACATCTGTTAACGCCCCTTCTTCTTGGCGTGCCGCGAGCGGATGATCAGCTTGCTGGACGCTTTGTTCTTGTTACGGGTCTTGGCACCCTTCGTCGGCTTGCCCCAAGGGGTAACCGGGTGACGACCACCGGACGTACGGCCCTCACCACCACCATGCGGGTGGTCGATCGGGTTCATCACGACACCGCGCACAGATGGGCGGATGCCCTTGTGACGCATGCGGCCCGCTTTACCGTAGTTCTGGTTCGAGTTGTCGGGGTTGGACACGGCACCAACGGTAGCCATGCATTCCTGACGCACCAGCCGCAGCTCGCCTGAGCTGAGCCGGATCTGGGCATACCCACCGTCACGACCCACGAATTGGGCGTAAGTACCGGCGGCACGCGCGATCTGACCACCCTTGCCGGGCTTCATCTCGATGTTGTGGACGATCGTCCCGATGGGCATGCCGGAGAACGGCATTGCGTTACCCGGCTTGATGTCCGCCTTGGCGGAGGCAACGATCTGGTCGCCGATGGCCAAACGCTGTGGCGCGAGGACATAGGCCTGCTCGCCATCGTTATATTTGACCAGCGCGATAAAGGCTGTCCGGTTAGGGTCATATTCAATGCGCATGACCGTCGCGGTGACGTCCATTTTGTTGCGCTTGAAATCGACGATACGGTAGAGGCGCTTTGCGCCACCACCCTTGCGACGCATTGTGATCCGTCCGGTGTTGTTCCGTCCGCCATGCTTGGTCAAACCCTCTGTGAGGGACTTGACCGGGCGGCCTTTCCAAAGCTCCGAACGGTCGATCAGTACCAGCCCACGCTGGCCCGGCGTCGTCGGTTTATACGACTTGAGTGCCATGTTGTCTGTCTTCCGTTT
>JAGXFI010000074.1 GCA_024637305.1 Sulfitobacter sp. | reverse complement strand
GCGTGTGCTGCCTCGCATCCTGCATGACCGCCTCCGATCACGATTACATCGAATTGTTTCACGTGAAACATCCTCTACTTGCCCAAGCAAAAACTCGCGAAAATCTCATCGAGAAGATTTTCAACATCTACACGCCCAACTAGGGCTTCAAGCTTCCGAATTCCAGATCGCAACTCTTCCGCTGCCAAATCGTAGCGATCAGGGTCGCTTTTAAGCAAATCAAAGGTCGCTTCAATCGCACCCTCGGCGCTACGCATAGCCTGAGCGTGTCGCTCATGTGTTGCAACCGAAACTTGCGACGCAATTTCGCCAAGGTTTCGCTCAATAACATCCAGTAGCTGGGAAACCCCGGCCCCGGTTTCACCTGAAATTGCTGGGTACGCGGCATCTGATAAATCGGATTTTGCTACTACAACGATATCACGCTCTCCGGGATTTTGAACTGGTGATTCTCCCACTTCTACCAAAAAGACCCGAAGATCAGCCTGCTCCGCTCGCTTCAAGGCAAGCTTGACACCGATGCCTTCGATTTCATCGTCACTCTCACGTATCCCAGCGGTGTCCAACAGGGTGACCGGCAAACCATTAAGATCAAGCCGTACCTCAATAACATCCCGTGTCGTGCCCGCGATATTTGAGGTTATTGCGGCCTCTCGTCCCGCGATCCTGTTCAGCAAGGTGGACTTCCCGACATTAGGCGCACCGACTATAGCCACCTCAAACCCGGACCTAATCCGTTCGCCTGCCAGTGTTCCTGCTATCTCACGCTTCAAATCTTTTTCGACGCCGCTCAACAATTCCATAACTTCACCGGAAACGTCAACGGGTACGTCTTCATCAGCAAAATCAATCGTCGCCTCCAGCAATGCTGCAGCGCGAATGAGTGAGCGCCGCCAGCCGTCAACCTGTGCACCTAGATCACCAGACAGAACCCGCAACGCCTGCTTCCTTTGCGCCTCGGTCTCAGCGTCTATCAAATCTGCAAGTCCCTCGACCTGCGTAAGATCAAGCTTGCCATTTTCGAGCGCTCGGCGCGTAAACTCACCAGCTTCGGCAAGCCGAACTCCTTCGAAGAGCCCCAATTCGCTCAGCACCTTACGAATTATCGCTATGCTACCATGAAGCTGTAGTTCGACCACATCTTCCCCGGTGAAGCTTTGAGGTCCTGCGAAACAAACCACGACCGCCTCATCGATAAATCCGCCATCAGGGCTGATAACTCTACGGAGACCGGCATGCCTTACAGCAGGCAAATCGCCAACCAACTGCCGGGCAACGTCAAAGGCTAGAGGCCCCGATATACGGACAACAGAAACGCCCGCCCGGCCAACTGCTGTTGCCTGCGCAAAAATCGTATCCATCGACCTAAGCCTTTGAAATATATGGTTTCTAGGTATTCATTGAGTCGAAGAAGTCTGCGTTTGTCTTCGTCTGTTTCAACTTGGAAATCAAGAACTCGATTGCATCGGTTGTTCCCATCGGGTTCAAGATACGGCGAAGCACAAAGGTCTTCTGCAGGTCAATCTTGTCGATCAGCAGGTCCTCTTTCCGCGTACCGGACTTGAGAATATCTATCGCCGGGAAGACCCGCTTGTCCGCGATCTTGCGATCCAGAATGATCTCGGAATTACCCGTACCCTTGAATTCTTCAAAGATCACTTCGTCCATCCGGCTGCCTGTATCAATCAAAGCCGTGGCGATAATGGTCAGCGACCCGCCTTCTTCGATATTCCGCGCGGCACCAAAGAAACGCTTGGGACGTTGCAAGGCGTTCGCGTCGACGCCACCGGTGAGGACCTTGCCAGACGAGGGCACAACAGTGTTGAACGCCCGTCCAAGTCGGGTGATGGAATCAAGCAGAATGACCACATCGCGTTTGTGCTCTACCAAACGCTTGGCTTTTTCGATGACCATATCGGAAACCGCAACGTGACGCGTTGCAGGTTCGTCAAATGTCGATGACACAACCTCACCCTTCACCGATCGTTGCATGTCGGTCACTTCTTCAGGCCGCTCGTCGATCAAAAGGACGATCAGATAGCATTCAGGATGATTTTTCTCGATAGAATTGGCGATGTTCTGAAGCAGCACCGTTTTACCGGTACGCGGCGGCGCGACGATCAGGCAGCGCTGGCCTTTACCGATCGGCGTGACCAAATCAATAATCCGGGCAGAACGGTCCTTGACCGTCGGATCATCGACTTCCATCGTCAGACGTTCATCGGGATAGAGCGGCGTAAGATTCTCAAAGGCCACCTTGTGACGGGCCTGTTCCGGATCCTCGAAGTTGATCTTTGAAACCTCCGTCAGCGCAAAATAGCGTTCCGTGTCGTCAGGAGCCTTGATGAACCCCTCAATCGTGTCGCCGGTACGCAACGAATGCTGGCGGATCATCTCGGGCGAAACGTAAATGTCATCTGGACCGGGAAGATAGTTCGCTTCGGGTGACCGCAAGAAACCAAAACCATCCTGGAGAATCTCAATCACACCATCACCGGAGATTTGCCATCCCTCGTCGGCACGTTCGCGCAGGATCTGAAACATCATCTCGCCCTTGCGCATGGTCGAGGCGTTCTCGATCTCCAGATCTTCAGCCATCGCCAAAAGATCTTTGGGCGATTTTGCTTTGAGGTCAGCGAGGTTCAGCGATTCTGTTGTCATGGAAATACCCGTGTCCGGACCACGCGCAAAACGTCGGTCGGAAGTTTCGTGAATATGCAGATATGATTCATCCCCGGACGGGGCGATATGATGGCAATATGAGGTTCGAAGCCGCGAGTCAATCTGGTTCAGAATTTGACCGTCACAGAAAAAACGATCACGATCATCAGCACGGTCGGAACCTCGTTCATGACCCGGTAGCGTTTTCCACTCAACCTATTTTGACCTCGGCCAAATTCTGCCACGCGACGCTCCAGCCAAATATGGAACACGGTCATCCCGATCACAGCTATCCCTTTTACCCAAGGCCAAGCGTAGGACCAATCCACAATCCCCGGAGTAAACACCAGGCACAGGCCGAAGATCCAAGTTGCCACCATTGCCGGACCCATGATCACATGGGCCAGCTTGTATTCCATCATGCAAAAAAGATCATGCGTATCGCCACCAAGCCCAACGCGCTCCGTATGATGAACGAAAAGCCGTGGCAGATAGAATATCCCCGCCATCCATGAGATCACCGAGATAATATGCAGCCCTTTGATCCAAGGATACGCCAAGCTCAGAAAATCGGTCATCGGTCAGTCTCCCTGTCAGCCCCTCCTTATAATAATATAAGAGAAAAGAAAGATTGTAGTGATCAGTAGGGAAGCCGCGACCTGTGGATTAAAGCGTTATCCGCAGGGTTACACGCTTGTGCACAACACTAGAGATAGTTGTGGTGTAACTTCCATACACCCAGTAATCATTATATATATCAATACCTTATCGAATAATGCAACTGTGTAGAACTCTGTGTATCGTTGTGGATGAACCGAACCACACACAAGCATGACTTTGTTCTTCTCCACCATAGGACAGAATTTGTGCAAAGCGACGAAGACGACCTGGTTTTCCAGACTTGTGCCGGTATTGGGAATTCCGCAGAACCGATCCCTATTGTATCCTTAGTGTTACCCATAGGTTTATACACATGTCCTTGCAGATCATCCTCGCGTCAGGTTCCCGCATTCGGTCGCAGCTCCTGACCCAGGCCGCCGTGCCTCATGACGTCATCGCACCCAAGATAGATGAAGAAATGATCAAGGCTTCACTCCTGGCGGAAGACGTTTCGCCCCGTGACATCGCCGATGCGCTTGCCGGTCTGAAAGCGGCCAAGATCAGTGAAAGGATGCCCGGTACCTTGGTAATCGGCTGCGATCAGGTTCTCGATCATCACGGCACTTTACTTAGTAAACCCAAGACACCAAATGATGCAGTAGCCCAGCTTGCTACGCTATGCGGCGATCGTCATACGCTGCTTTCGGCAGCTGTTATCTATGAGGCGGGGCAACCTATCTGGCGGCACGTAGGACAGGTCCGAATGCAGATGCGCGACGCTTCGCCCGCATATATCGCAGGCTATGTCGACCGAAATTGGGAGAGCATACGCCACGCCGTTGGTGCTTATAAGCTGGAGGAAGAAGGTGTGCGCCTTTTCACCCGCGTCGAAGGCGACTACTTTCATGTTCTGGGCATGCCATTGTTGGAGATGCTCGCCTACCTCACATTACGTGGAGATCTCGAAACGTGACCACCCAAACATCCTCTCCGCAGCGGATACCGCTGGCAGGCGTTATAGGCTCACCGGTCTCGCACTCCAAATCGCCTCAGCTTCATCGGCATTGGCTCAAAACCTACGGAATCGCTGGATATTACATCCCAATGGATATTTCATCCGGAGATTTGGCCACGGTATTGTCCACGTTACCGAACATGGGGTTTGTCGGGGTCAATGTTACGATCCCGCACAAAGAAAGCGTTATGCAGATCGCAGATCTGATCACGGACCGTGCGTCGCTGATAGGTGCCGCGAATACGCTGATTTTCCGCAAAGACGGCAAAATTCACGCAGACAATACAGACGGTTACGGATTTATCGAGAATCTGCGGATCAATGCGCCTTCCTGGGTGCCGTCCTCTGGTCCTGCGGCAGTCCTCGGCGCTGGTGGGGCCGCGCGTGCCGTTGTCGCGTCGCTGATCGACGCGGGCGTTCCAGAAATCCGGCTGTCAAATCGCACGCGGGTCAGGGCCGAGCAGCTTCGTGCAGATTTTGGATCGCGACTTGTTATTTATGACTGGGTCCAGGCGGGCAATATGGTGGATGATGCCGCACTTTTGGTAAATACGACCTCGCTTGGGATGGTGGGTAAGGGAGAACTGCGCGTACCGATGGATGGTCTGCGCGCTGCAACAGTGGTGACGGATCTGGTTTACGCCCCGTTAAAGACCGCGCTTCTTGCTACCGCAGAAGAGGCAGGCTGCGTCACGGTCGACGGGCTTGGTATGTTGTTGCATCAGGCAGTACCGGCATTTGAACGGTGGTTCGGTAAACGCCCGGAAGTGGATCGCGCCACCCGCGCCGCGGCGCTGCGCTGATGTTTCTGCTTGGGCTGACCGGCTCTATCGGGATGGGTAAATCGACGACCGCCAAGATGTTCGCAGATCAGGGCTGCGCCGTTTGGGATGCCGATGCAGCTGTACATCGGCTTTATGCACGCGGGGGCAAGGCCGTACCTTTGATGCAAAAAGCGTTTCCTCAGGCCGTCATCAACGGTGCTGTTTCACGGGCCGTGTTGAAAGAGATCATCGCCGCCGACCCCGATACCCTGAGAGAGATTGAAAAGATCGTTCACCCTCTTGTGGCTGAAGACCGCGCTGAATTTTTGGCGACAGCCGATGCGGACATCGCTGTGTTGGACATACCGCTACTGTTTGAGACTGGCGGTGACGCGCGCATGGACGCGACCGTTTGCGTTTATGTTCCAGATACCGTGCAGGAGGCGCGCGTATTGGAGCGCGGAACAATGACCCGCGATCAGTTCCTTGCCATTCGGTCCAAACAGATGCCTGCGACAGAGAAATGCGCGCGGGCCGACCACGTGATCCTTACCGATACCCTTGAACACGCCGCGGCACAGGTTCAAAAGGTTGTTGATCAGATCAGGAGCCGGCTTGATGCGTGAAATTGTTCTCGACACTGAAACCACGGGCTTTGACCCGGAGACTGGCGACCGGATTGTCGAGATTGGCGCGGTCGAATTGATGAATCATATGGCCACCGGCAACACGTACCATCAGTATATCAACCCCGAACGTGCCATGCCAGAAGAGGCGTTCCAGGTCCACGGTCTGGGCGACGACTTTCTGCGCGACAAGCCCAAGTTTGCGCAAGTGGGTAAAGCATTCCTTGATTTTATTGGCGACGCCAAGCTGATCATCCACAACGCCGCTTTTGACATAAAATTCCTGAATGCAGAGCTGCGGTGGATGAACTTGCCCCAGATCGCATGGGAGCGGGCAATTGATACACTCATCATTGCGCGTCAACGTTTCCCCGGTTCGCCGGCGTCTCTTGATGCGCTTTGTCGCCGGTTCAATATTGATAATTCTTCGCGCACCTTGCATGGCGCGTTACTGGACAGTGAGATCCTGGCCGAAGTCTATCTAGAATTGATCGGAGGACGGCAGCCGGATTTCGGTCTGTCCCGCCAGTCAGAACAGAAAGACGGTGATAAAATAAGCGCCTGGACGCCGAAACCGCGACCCAACCCATTGCCGCCGCGCATTACCGAAAAAGAAATCGCCGCCCACGCCGAGTTTGTCGGCAACCTGGGCGGCGATGCAATGTGGAACAAGATTTAGGCGTCTGCCTTTGGCGGGTTTTCCGCCTGCCGGCGCGCGATCTCGTTACGGTAGAGCGAGACAAAGTCGATATTTTCCAGATTGAGCGGCGGGAAACCACCATCGCGGGTGATGTCGCTGACCACACGGCGCACAAACGGGAAAATCATGCGCGGACATTCGATCAACAGAAACGGATGCATCTGATCTTCAGGTACGTTTTCGATGTGGAAGATCCCGACATAGTCGAGCTCCAGCACGAAAAGCGTTGTGTCGCCACCTTTCGCTTTTGAGGTGACGTTCAGCTTGATAGCGCTTTCAAACTGATTTTCCGTTGGGCGTTTCTTCGCGTCCAGATTCACTTGAACCTGAATGTCCGGCTGCACATCGGCTGGCGCGCCTTTCTGCGCCATGATGTTTTCGAAGGACATGTCACGGATAAATTGGCCCAACACACGCATCTGCGGTGCGGGGGGTTGTTTTGCATCGGCCTCGGCCATGGGTTCTTCCTTTGTGCGGATTGAAAATGGTTTATCGGGGCTTAGCAGTTTGGCGCGCCACGCTCAATGCTTTGTCCAGCCTGAGGGACGCTCTGGCCGGTCCTCACGGTCGATTTCAGTATATTCACCGTCAATGACATTACCGTCACGCGGGCGAGGTTGCGGACCGGGGGTACCGAAGGTCTGCACTGAAACCCGGGCGCGAATTGCACGGTATACAGCCTGGCGAATGCCAGGGACCAAAAGCGAAAAACCTACCGCATCGGTGAAAAAACCCGGCGTCAACAGCAAGGCACCAGCAAAAAGAATCATCGCACCATGCACCAACGGCTCTGTCGGGTCGCGCAGGTCAGTGAAGGAACTGCGAACCTGATTGAGCGCCATGATCCCCTGCGTGCGCACCAGATATGTGCCCAACACGGCTGTAATCACGACGATTAGCAATGTCGGCCACAGCCCGATGAATCCGCCGACCTGGATGAACAGTGCGATTTCTATGATCGGAACAGTGATGAATGCGATCAATAGCCACATATAGTGAGTCCTTATCGTTGGCGTTAGAGTGGACTTGGCCTCTCTCACGTCCTACATAAGGCGTCTATAGCCCTGTTTCCACGTCTTGCCCGTAAGAGGTCCTTATGAATTCGCCGCTAATACAGCTTTTGGTGCTGGCCGGTATCGCAGTCTTCCTGATCCTGCGGCTGAAGAACGTGCTTGGCACGCGGGAAGGTTTCGAAAAGCCGCCATTGCCGACACCCGGAACTTCGGCGCGAAAGTCACCTCCGCTCGAAGTGATTGAAGGCGGACCTGATCTGGACATAACGGATCATGTGGACGAAGGCAGCGCCGAGGCGCACGCACTGGCTGAGATGAAGCGCATCGAACCATCGTTCAATGTGACCGACTTCCTTGCTGGCGCACGCGGGGCCTACGAGATGATCGTTATGGGTTATGAAAAAGGCAACTTGGCTGAAATTCAGCCTTTCCTTTCGGAGGATGTCTACGAAAGCTTCGTCGATGGTGTCTCTGCGCGCGAGGATCAGGGTCTGACGATCGAAGCGAATTTCATCGGTGTCCGCGAAATGCAGTTGGTGGATGCGAAACTGGATCCAGATACCAACGAAGGCGAGATCACCATCCGGTTTGTGGCCGAGCTGAATTCCGCCGTGCGGGACAAGGGCGGGGACATAATCGAAGGCAGCCTGACGGAAATCAAGAAACAGAAAGATACCTGGGCCTTCGCGCGGGTCATGGGAGCGGATGATCCAAATTGGCTTTTGGTTTCCACAGACGGCTAGCATATGTACTGGCCTTTGTCGGAGCGGCGCTGATGGCCCCCGAGGCAAAGGCGGAGGCAACGTATGAGGTGCTGTCCTTTGCCGACCTAGACGGCTGGGCAGAGGACGATCACGCGGCCGCGTTCAAGGTTTTTGTCAGCACCTGTCGCGACATGAACGATCCGGACTGGCGCGCGGTCTGCAAGTTTGCTCAGGCTGGCCCCGACCCTCGCGAGTTCTTCGAATTACTGTTCCGTCCGGTTCTGATCGATGACGGGCAGAAAGCACTGTTCACCGGCTATTTCGAGCCGGAACTGGATGGATCTCTCAGGACCTCGGACCGATACAGATTTCCCGTTTACAAGATGCCGCGCGAGGCGATGGCCTCAAATCCATGGTTGACCCGCCGCCAGATCGTCGAGGGCGATGCGATGTCTGGGCGCGGCCTTGAGATTGCCTGGGTAGACGACCCTGTAGAGCTGTTTTTCCTACAGATCCAAGGATCTGGCCGCATACGCCTGCCAGACGGCAGTTACCTGCGCGTTGGCTACCGTGGTGCAAACGGGCATCCTTACCGGTCGATAGGTGTCGAACTGGTGCGCCGCGGTGTCTATGACGCGCATCAGGTCAGTGCCGAAGTCATCAAGAACTGGGTGCGCCGAAATCCCGATGAGGGGCGCGAGCTTCTGTTTCACAATCCTTCGTATGTCTTCTTCCGGGAGGTCAGCCAGGTGCCTGCCGACAAGGGGCCGTTGGGTGCGATGAACCGGTCTGTCACCGCCATGCGTACGGTTGCGGTAGATCCCGCATTTGTCAAACTAGGTGCTCCGGTCTGGATTGAAAAAGGGGGCGAAGAGCCGCTTCATCGTTTGATGATCGCGCAGGACACAGGTGCCGCGATCAAGGGCGCACAGCGAGCGGACGTGTTTTTTGGCACGGGTGACACCGCAGGCCGCGAGGCGGGCAAGCTGAAGGATCCGGGGCGCATGGTGGTATTGCTTCCGATCCAGCGTGCCTATGCGTTGCTGCCGGAAAGCGCGTTATGAGGCGGCGCAAACTTGCACCTGACGAAATAGAGCTGTGGCGCAGAGTGGCTGAACGAACGGAGCGCCACACACCTCACCCGTTTGAACCCGATGTCGCACTGCCCAAGCCCGCGCTGCGGAAAGCCAAGGACATCGTCATGGGTAAACCTCAGCCCAAGCCGCGCGCGACGCCCTATAACCTTGAACCGTCCCTCCCCGACAAGATCCGGCATGCGCCAGTACAAATGGATCAGAAATCATTCGGCAAACTCAAGCGCGGAAAGCTGAAGCCAGAAGGCCGCATTGATTTGCATGGCATGACGCTGGACCGTGCGCACCCGGCGTTGACGCAGTTTATTCTTTCATCACATGGCAAGGGCCGTCGTTTGGTGCTGGTCATTACAGGCAAAGGTAAACAACGCGATGAGGGCGGTCCGATCCCGGTGCGTCACGGTGTTTTGCGCCATCAGGTTCCACAATGGCTGTCGATGCCGCCTTTGGCCTCCGCCGTTCTGCAAGTGACGCAGGCGCACATCAGTCACGGCGGTGGCGGTGCCTATTATGTCTATCTACGTCGTCACCGGTAGATCACGCTGATAGCGCCAGATGCCGAAAGCGGCCGCAAGCCCTGCGATAAAATAATAGGCGGAAATTGGGACCATCTGCTGTGTAAAATCGACACCCCAGTCGATCATCAATCCCGTTATCCCCGGACCGATCGCGGATCCGAATACCATAATGGCCGCTGCAGCAGCCTTGATTGAGCCAAGGTGCCGCGTTCCGTAAAACTCCGCCCAGAAAGCTGACGTTGCCGTCGATTGCAGCCCCTGCCCCGCGCCAAATACGATCAGGCCCAGCCCCGCCATCCAGATCGTGTCAGCAATAGCAAGGATCGCAAAGCAGACTGCAAACGGCAGCATTTGAAACGGCACCACCCATTTCGCGCCGAACCTGTCCACTGCCCAGCCCGATGCGAAGGTAAAGATGATCGCAGACAGCGTGTAGGCAGGGAACATCGACACATAGGCAATCATGGACCAGCCTTTGACTTCGACCAGATGCACCTGATGGAAAAACAGTGCGGTACCCCACGCACTTGGTCCCATGATGATCGGCACCACGAGCCAGAAAAGCGGCGACCTGAGCAAGTCCAGGCGGGTCCAATGCTTGCCCTTCATCCCTGCTACCTGATCATCAGCAGCGATGGATTGAGGCGTGCGTTCCTGCCGCAAAAGAATTTGCATGACAGGGATTACGATCAGCACTAACGCGGCCGCCAGAACCCAGAGCATGCGCCAGTGAATAACTGCGAAGAGTGACACAAAAAGAATGGGCAAAATGGCCTGTCCCAAGGAAAAGCCCATCGACGATAGCGACAAAGCCTGCCCTCTGGTCGCCACGAACCACCGCGCCATCGCGACAGCACCCAATTGCGACATCATCCCCTGCCCTGTCAGGCGCAGCGCAAAGATTACCGCGACCAGCAGCAGCGCATTCGGAACGACAGCCATCGAAAGGCACGCTGCCGCAAGCGCGAGCATGGTAAACAGAGATAAGGCACGCACCCGAAACCGGTCTGTCAGCGCGCCAACCCAGACCATCGCAACCGCCGCCAAGGTCGTCGCCACGGTATATAGGCCCCCCCAGCCCCCGTCGGTCAGCCCAAAGGTCGTTTTGATCTCTCCGGCAAAGAGCGAGATGAAATAGGTCTGCCCGTAGGACGAGGTAAAGGTCAGCAAGAACCCCGCCAGCAGGAACAATCGGTTGTCGATGAGAAAGCGCAGATAGCCCATGCCCTTCATTCTCAGGGGCATGGGGAAATGTGAAGCGCTAAAGCACGTAGCGGCGCAGGTCAGTCGATTTCATCAACTCGCCCAAGTTCTTATCCACGAAGCCTGCGTCCACGACGATTTCGGCTCCACCGCGGTCCGGTGCTTCAAAGGACAGCTCTTCAAAGACGCGCTCCATCACTGTGTAGAGCCTGCGCGCGCCAATGTTTTCAATGGATTGGTTCACTTCGGCTGCAATCTTGGCCAATGCCGCGATACCGTCATCGGTAAAACTGACGGTGACGTCTTCGGTCCCCATCAGAGCGGTATATTGCAGCGTCAGCGCGTTATCGGTTTCCGTGAGGATACGGACGAAATCCTGCTCCGTCAGCGCGCGGAGTTCGACGCGGATGGGCAAGCGGCCCTGCAATTCCGGAAGCAAATCGGACGGTTTGGCAATATGAAAAGCGCCCGAAGCAATGAACAGAATATGGTCGGTTTTGACCGGCCCGTGTTTGGTGCTGACGACCGTGCCTTCGATCAACGGCAGCAGATCGCGCTGCACACCTTCGCGGCTGACGTCGCCGCCGCGTGCATCGCTTCGGGCGCAGACCTTGTCGATTTCGTCCAGAAACACGATTCCATTCTGCTCCACTGCTTCTATCGCAGCGCGATTGACGGTCTCGTCGTCCAACAATTTGTCCGCTTCTTCGCCGATGAGAACTTCATAGCTTTCCGAAACAGACAGACGTTTACGGGTCGTCCGCCCGCCCATCGCCTTGCCGAACATATCGCCGAGGTTCATCATCCCCATTCCGCCACCTGGTTGGCCAGGAATGTCCATCATCGAAAACGGGTTGGACGTGTCTGCAACCTCAAGTTCGATAATGGTATCGTCCAGATCACCGTTTTTCAGCTTCTTGCGGAACATGTCCCGGGTGCCATCACGGGCATCCTTGCCAGCCAAAGCATCGATCACGCGCTCCTCTGCAGCTTTGTGCGCGTTCGCCTTGACGTCTTCACGCATATGATCGCGTGTCATGGCGATGGCATTGTCGACCAGATCACGAATGATCTGTTCCACGTCGCGCCCGACATAGCCGACTTCGGTAAACTTCGTCGCCTCGACCTTCAGAAACGGGGCACGGGCGAGCTTTGCCAGCCGTCGGCTGATCTCGGTCTTGCCCACGCCGGTGGGTCCGATCATCAGAATATTCTTGGGATACACTTCGTCGCGCAGGTCATCCGCGAGTTGCTTGCGTCTCCAGCGGTTTCGCAGGGCCACGGCAACGGCGCGTTTGGCGTCGTTCTGCCCGATGATAAAGCGGTCAAGCTCGGACACGATTTCGCGGGGGGTCAGGTCAGTCATGAAATTCCCGTTTGTTTGGGTTTGAAAAGACCTAAGCGCCGCTTGGGCGGAGTTCAAGGCGAACGCGCCGCCGAAGCAAGGTCGCGGATCCGCCAACGCAACAAAATTCTGGTGCCGAGGCCGAATGTTGGATGAGAAACCTTTTGCAGAGACTACTTCTTGATCTTTTCAACCGTCAGTTTTCCGTTGGTATACACGCAGATATCCGCTGCTATCGCCATTGCATCGCGCGCCACACTTTCTGCATCCCGATCACTGTCGTACATGCCCCGTGCCGCAGCCAGCGCATAGTTGCCACCCGATCCGATGGCGGCAACGTTGTGTTCGGGCTCCAACACGTCACCCGCGCCGGTAATAACCAACATCTCACTGCCATCTGTGACGATCAGCATTGCTTCCAGCTTTTGCAGATACTTATCGGTGCGCCAATCCTTGGCCAATTCGACACTGGCGCGGGCAAGCTGTCCTGGCGTTGCCTCCAGTTTGGCTTCCAGTCGCTCCAACAGGGTAAAGGCATCTGCCGTTGAGCCTGCGAACCCGGCAACAACGTCGAAACCGCCGGGGCTAAGCCTGCGGACCTTGCGTGCTGTTCCCTTGATTACCGTCTGACCAATGCTCACCTGACCGTCGCCGGCAATCACGACCTCGCCGCCCTTCTTGACGCCGATAATCGTGGTTCCGTGCCAGCCGGGGAATTCTTGCTCTGCCATATGCCCTCCAATGCGTTGGCCCCTATATGGCCGCGCCTGCCTGAGGGTACAAGTCCGCCCCTTGCTGGCTTGGCGCAGCTTGGATAGCCTCTTAACATGTCGCAACCCCATACCGTCGCATTCCACCTTGAGCAGCCAATGCGCAAAAGCGCGGAGGCAGGGGCGCATAACTTTATATCAAAAATGGTAAAAGTGTTGGAAAAAGCGCGGTTTAGGGTCGAATTTTCCAGCGAGATGCATGCAGCGGCAGGCTATTCACTTAGCCATATGTCCCCGCCGCCAGGCCAATTAGGCCTCGTTTTCCGGCGGGTCTATCACTATCCTTTCTGGCAAATTGACCAAAGCGCTGCACGTTGGGACTGGGATACAGCAAAGGCAACATTCAACGCCCCGTCGATAGACGGAGCCAAAGCGCAGAAATTCTATCGTTTCTGGCAAAAGCGCCTTTGGGGCGATCTGACGAAGAACATCACGCGGGCAGGGTTCGTTTACGTCCCGCTTCAGGGCCGATTACTGGACCACCGTTCGTTTCAGTCCTGCTCACCGCTCGAAATGCTGGAAATCTGCCTTCAGCATATATCGGACAAGCCGGTAATCGCAGGTCTGCATCCCAAGGAAATCTACAGCACGCCGGAGATCGAGGCGTTGGCAGGTCTTGCCGCACGCTATCCCCGTTTGCAGATGCAAAAAGGCGGCATGGATGACCTCTTGCGCGGATGTGATGCGGTCGTGACGCAGAATTCGGCGGCGGCATTCAACGGCTACTTCTTTGCCAAGCCCGCAATCCTTTTCGCGAAGATTGATTTTCACCACATCGCGATCATCGCCGATATGACCCAACCTGAGGCCGCGTTTGCCAAACTGAAAACGCACAGGCCTGATTATGCGGCGTATATTTATTGGTTCTGGCAGCTTCGGTCTATCAACGCTGGCCGCGAGGATGCCGAAGAGAAAATAGCTCTGCGGTTGCTACGGTTCGGTTGGCCAATGCACAGTTTGACGTAGCCCGTCGGCCTAATTTGGAAATCGCGCCAAATTTCTTAGTGCAGGATAGGACAGTTAGAATGAAAAACGACCGGTGCTTTCGGGCACCGGTCGCCCAAACTCAAAAGCCATACGCAGGTGGTTAAAGCGACTCTTCAATCCAGCTTTGCAGGGCGGCCTTGGGGCGCGCGCCAGCTACGTTGGAAACGACCTGGCCGTCCTTGAAAAGAAACAATGCAGGGATGCCCCGAACGCCCATCTGTGCGGGTGAATTCGGGTTTTCGTCAACGTTGACCTTCACGATCTTGACCTTGCCGCTCATCTCTTCCGACAGCTCTTCCAGAGCCGGGCCGATCTGTTTGCAAGGGCCACACCATTCAGCCCAGAAATCCACCACGACGGGGATCTGCGAGTTTTTTACTTCGGCGTCGAATGTATCGTCCGTGACTGCTACGGTGGCCATGATGTTCTCCTGTAAATCGGGTTCCCTCCGAACCTAAGTAGCGGTGGCAGTAGCGTCAAGATGTGGCGAACGAAGCAGCGCGGATGTCACGATATCGTGGGAGAAGACCATGAGCGACCGATCGCGGGTCCAAAGGATAGCGGTTTCTATCTCGTGATCCGGGTAAATATGGGCGAGGGCATGCGCATAGGCCCCCATCTGCCGCAGCAATCCTTCGGGGCATTGGGCAACGTCCGACGGGATGACACGGTTTGTCTTGTAGTCAACGGCAGTCACCTTACTATCCGTTACGATCAGGCGATCAATCATGCCATAGATTTGATGCCCCGCAACCTCCGCCGTGACAGCGACCTCGGCAAGCGATCCGGGGTCAAACAGTTCCGTCAAAGTCCCGTCCGACAATACGCCCTGCGCCTCAGCCAGTGCGGTAATGGCCACATCCAGAGGGGCATCGCGGGTCAAGGACTTACCTACCGATTCATGCTGATCGGTCCTGACCTGCGGCAACACCTCAAGCAGTCGGTGAACAAGGTTGCCGTAAGAAAATGCCGTCTCCTCATCCTCCCCTTCATCACCGAACAACGCTTTCGCTCCGCCAAGGTCCGAGGGCGAAAACGCTTTTGACCGTTCGGGAATGGTATCAAGTGGCTTGCTGAATATAGGGTCTAACGCGGCGGGTTTCAGGCTATTCGAAGGCGCTTCCAGTATATCAAGTGCATCCCAATCGTGCTCTTGGAATCTTAGGCCCGATGCGTTGCCGTTGACGAATGGCACTGCATTGGCGTGTTTAAGCCCCTTCTCGACGATCTGATACCAGCTGCTTTCCTTCGTCGACAACTTGCCAGCTGCGGCGACGATCAGCCATTTTTCCGCTCGCGTCATTGCCACATACAACAGCCGCAAGCGCTCCTCGAAACTGGATGCTTTCATCTCATCCAGCCTTGCGGTCATGAACGCGGGCGCATTCGCGCTGGCGGGCTTCCAGACCGGAATGCCGTCTAACGTGATGATGTCGCTCCGCACCTTTTCATCGATGTTTCCGCTGTCAGGAAGTATGACGATAGGGGCCTCGAGCCCTTTGGCTCCGTGTGTCGTCATGACCCGGATCTGGTCCGATGCGCTGTCAATCTGGCGCTTGATCTCCAGATCATCCGTCTGCATCCAGCCAAGAAAACCGGTGAGGCTTGGTACGGCGCTGCGTTCGTAGGCCAATGCTTGATTAAGCAGCGCGTCGATCCCGTCCTCGGCTTCCGCGCCAAGCCGCCCTTGCAGCTTGCGGCGACCATCGTGCCGGATAAGGATCCTTTCGATCAAGTCATATGGCCGTAGAAAATCCACCTGCTGACGCAGGTCGCGCAGGATGCCGACTGTCTGAGGATAGGCGTCCGTTTTTGTCCGCAATGCCTGCCACAAGTTATCCTCGGTGCGGGTGTGCGATAGGGTAAACAGTTCTTGCTCGCTCCATCCGAAAAGGGGCGACTTTAGCGCTGTCGCAAGGGAAAGGCTGTCGTCCGGCGTGGCGAGAAAGGACAGCAATGCCCCGATGTCCCTCACGGCAAGCTCAGCGCCGACCTTCAGGCGATCCGCACCGGCAATCGCCAAGCCGACGGTTTTGCAGGCGCGGATGATTTCAGCAAAAAGGTCGCTGCGACGCTGGACAAGGATCAGAAAGTCACCGGCCCTGATCCGGCGTTTTCCTATAGAACCGTCAGGCCTGTCGTCCGGAATGTAATGGTCGCCTTCAACCAGATATTTGATCTGTCTTGCGATGGATTCAGCCAGAGTTACCGCATGATGCTGCGCGCTGCGCCGGTCCAGCGGAATGTGCCACGGCTCATCCTCATTGGTCTTTTCGGCCACTTCGACAACGGGCCACAGATCAACTCTGCCCGGCAAGGCCTCCTTGAACGCGAGGTGCTTGGTGTCGACTGACATCACGTCGTTTACGGTGGGGTCGAATGTCTGATCCACGGTCCGCAAAATGGCGCTTGATGAGCGGAAGGAATAATCGAGGCTTTGGTTCTGAAACGGCAACCCTGCACCTTTGAACCTTTCCTGAAATATTTCACGCTTGCGGTCGAATTCACGCGGATCTGCGCCCTGAAATGAATAGATCGACTGTTTTTTATCGCCGACGACGAACAATGTCCTTGGACGATTATCCTTGGCACCGGCCCCGCTACTGAATTCATCTGCAAGTTTTTCGATGACGTCCCATTGCCGGGGGCTAGTGTCTTGCGCCTCGTCCACAAGGATGTGGTCAATCCCGCCGTCAATACGGAAAAGCACCCATGCGGCGACCTTGGGGTCGCTCAGCAGCGCCCGCGCGCGCAAAATCAGATCGTCAAAATCAAGCCACCCACGAAGCTGCTTTTGGCTCTCGTAGAGACGGATAAATCGTCTTGCAAAGCGATGAAGCGCGGCCGTTCGTGTAAGATTTAGCGCCCGAAGCTGTAGTTCCCGCCCCTCTTCCGTCCGTTGCATCAGATCAAGGAACGGATTGCAAAGATCGCCGAGTCTGACCTGCGCGCCCTTGGAAGGAATCTGTTTCCTGAGTGTACCCGCTTGCGTCAAAAGCGCGCCTTGCAACCGCACCAGATCCGGAATTCCGGGGTTCTTGAAATCAATCTCGCCAAGGTTGGCGGTTAAATCGACCATCAATTTGCCGGTTTCTCCCTGAAAAACGGCGATTGCATCGGGCATCCAGCGGCGGACAGCGTCGTCCATGATCTGACCAGGCAGGGTGCCGATAGCAAAGTTTTCAGGAACACCAAACAGCGCTCTCAGCTCCGCTTCATCAACCGAGCGTTCAAATTTGTCGCGCTGGGCGGCGATTTCTTTGGTCAGACCACTGAAATCCTCATCGGTATAATGGCGCGCGATCTCTTCAATCAGCGGCGCATCGGGTCCGTCTGCCATTTGGTCTATGATTTCCGCCCGAAGCAAATCTGCGGCGCGGTCTTCTATTTCGGTAAACTGCGGACTGACTCCTGCCTCCAGCGGAAAGCGCCGTAACAGAGACGCACAGAACGAATGGATCGTCTGGATCTTGAGTCCGCCGGGCGTTTCAATAGCCTGTGCAAATAGCGTCCGTGCAGAGCGAAGTTGTGCGGAAGACACCTCACCGCGCACCCCAAGGTTACGCAAGCCGGGGCGCAACGTGTCATCACCCATCATCGCCCATTCGCCCAACCGCCTGAAAAGGCGGTTTTGCATCTCGGACGCTGCGGCCTTGGTATAGGTCAGGCAAAGAATGTTCTGCGGTTCGACCCCTTCCAGCAAAAGCCGCGCCACCCGGTCCGTTAGAACGCGGGTCTTGCCCGACCCCGCGTTCGCGCTGAGCCATGTGGAAACTCCGGGATCGGCAGCAGCGATCTGGGCGCGCGTGGCTTCATCCCAATCCGGCAGGTCGGTCATATCAGGTCCTCCGGCACGGGCTCGTCGGTATCGTCCCATTCACCGAAGCGCGCCAAATGATCGTAATCACCTGAAAACCTGTCCTGCTCCATCATTCGACGCGAGGTGAAGCCTTGCGTGGGATTGAGATAGGATGCAATCAACTCTCTAAGGCCAAGCAGGACTTGCGCAGGCGGTTCTTCCTCCAGCGGGGCAGGGACTTCGGACGGATTGCTTCCCAAGCCAATGTACGCGGCCTTTGCGACGCGCGTCGCACCAATCTCGGCAAAGGCACCTTCCTCGATCATCGCCGCTTCGATGAGCAGTTGTTTTTCGAACGCGATCTGCTTTTTCGTCGCTGGGGGCGTTCCAGTCTTGTAATCGTAGATCAGCACATCACCGGCGGCGTCGCGGTCAATCCGGTCAGCCACGCAGCGCAGAGTAAAGCCGAGATCGGTCAATTCCAGCTTGCCGCGCGCACCATTCTCGAAGGCTACCGCTTGGGCGGTCGCTTGTCTTTTGGTCTCTTCTTCGATGAACCAATCCGCGATCCGCTCAATCTTGGCCAGCCACATCACCCGCACGGCAGGCCAAGGGACAAGATCGGTGAGCACCGTCGAAGAAGTCTCTAACAGAGCGGTTTTGGTCAGCTGAGAAGGGTCAGCAGTCACATTCTTGACAAAGCGTTCGAGCACCGCATGAACAATCACACCTCGTAACGGAGCGTCCGGCGACTGGACAAGAGGGCGCAGCATCCGAAGCTTCAGGCAATGCTTGGCATAGATCGCATAGGGATCACGGATAAGCCGCGTTATTTCCGTCACGGACAAACTTCGCGGACGCGCAGAGACGGGCGGTCGTGGGGAAGGGCGGGGCGATGGGCAAATCGGGTCTGTCCGTTCCAGCGCACGGGCCTGATCAAGCCAGTACTGACCTCGATTGCGCATTTCTTCGAAGGCTGTTTTGCCGCCTTGTCGCGGTAGTCCATTCATCAGGTTGCTTAAGCGGTTAAGCCAGCGGGACGGCACCGTTTCCGCGTCCTCGGACCGGATCGAGCGGGTCAGCCAAACTTCCGGCGCGCAGACCGCCTGCTGGTAATCATGCGCTGACAGCCCTATCCGCCGCTCTGGCAACAACAGCCCGGCGTCGCTACGCATCTTTCGGTTCAGCCATGGGTCGGGCGACGGAGCTTCGGGCCAGGTACCATCATTCAGACCCCCCAGAATGACCAGATCAGCGCCTTGAACGCGCGCTTCCAACGTTCCCCAGATCATTATGCCCGGATGTGGCGCGTCGCGATCCCGGACATCTTCGCCAGATAGTAAGGCACCGACAATGTCGACATAATCAGCGGCTGAAAACGATCCGCCATGCGGTGCCTGTTCCATCAGATTCGCCATTACGGCCCGCGCCTTTTCGCCCGCGTTTTGCTGCCATAAACCGTGCCGATCTGTCCCGTCGGGTCCGGCGGCAAGCATGTTCGCGATTTGAAGGTGGCTTTCGACCCATTGAACAAGAGGCAAATCACCCGCGACCTGACGATCCATCAGAGTCTTTGCGATCCACTCCGCCCAGGCAGATGTCGTCGCGGGGTCGGTCCCGGCAGGCACGCTTTTCGCGGCAAGCTTCGTAAAACCGGCGGGATCAGGATAGGGTAACCCGCGCGACCGAATGGCAAGTTCGATGCGCTGCGTAAAAAGTTGATGTTCGTTTCGACTGTCGTTGCTGTGGGTCAGCGGATGCTTCAGCAGCGTCAAGAGCGCCTCCGCGCCCAGACGGTGCGTGAACAGCCCCGCGACATGCCGCAGAAAACGTCCGGGGGGCGAAAGCTGCAACGGCGTTCCGGCGCTGTCATCCGGTAAGATGTTCCAGCGACTGAGCGCTGAGGTCACGCGGCGGGTCAGCATCCGGTCAGGCGTGATGAGCGCGGCGGTTCGACCTTCTTCGGCTGCGATCCGTAACTTCATCGCTATGGCAAGCGCCTCCG
Source organism: Sulfitobacter sp. (assembly GCA_024637305.1). Classification (GTDB taxonomy): domain Bacteria; phylum Pseudomonadota; class Alphaproteobacteria; order Rhodobacterales; family Rhodobacteraceae; genus Sulfitobacter. Next base: position 31,706 of record JAGXFI010000074.1, on the reverse strand, counting down.
CACGCGGCGTGTCGGCTTCGACCAGGGTCATCCGTTCCGTTGCTTCCGTCAGACCGATCAGATTCGGACCTTCTATGCGCCATGCGTCCGTGACGGGCGCGGGTCGAAGCGACAGGGAAATCAGCTTGTTGCGCTCAGGCGACGGTGGGGTTGCGTTGTGCCAGCGCTGAACGGCATTTGGGGATATACCAAGCTCTTTCAAAAGCGCATAAAAGCGGTATTGCGGATGGTCCTCGGACATCAGCGGATTGTGCAGCGCCGCCCACGCGCCCGTTGGCGTGTCGAAGTCAAAGCCTGGAAGTACCAGCGCCCCCTGCGGCAATTTAGCAACCGCTTGCATCAAAAGCATGGTCGTCCCGCGCGATCCGGTAGATCCCGCCAGGATCACCGGACCAACTGGGGGCTCGTCGTGCCAATGTCGGGCTATATCAGTCACTAACCTGCGGCGCAGAGCCTCCTGATCGGGTTCGGCGTCAGTTTGTTCAAGGTAGGTTTGTGCAATGCCGAGAAAGGTCTTGGCGCGATCCCAGTGACCGGATTGATCAGAGACATCCAGATCCGAGATCGCATCAGGGCTGACGCCTTCGCCCTGCATCTCGTCGATCAACGCTGCAAGGCTGTCCGCTAGATCATAGAGTGACGCGCGAGGGGCGAGGTCCGGGTTACGGTCGAGCAGAGCAGATACCAACGCAATCAACTCCAACCGTCGCCGAAGCGCAGAAGTGGCGGGCGGAGCCACGACGCCCGGCACCAAACCGCTCAGCTCAGTAATCAGCGTTATCTTCGGCAGTAACCGCGCCGGTCCGCGCTCGAATATTTCTCGTAATCGGCGGGACATGCGCGTTGTGTTGACGATGACATGTACCCGTGCAAGCGATTCTGGCGGTTGATCTGCCATCGCTGACACTATCCCATCGACGAGCGCCTGCGGAAAATCCACACCGGGCGGCACGCCAAAGACCCTCGGGGCTTCTGCGGGCTCAAACATCAGATTGCTCCAGCAATGCTTCAGCCATCGCTATACCCTCGGGGTGCCCGACGTCACACCAATCGCCGGGATAAGTCGCACCATAGAGCCGCTTTCGCCCAAGCATGAGGTCCCAGACCACATTGAGCGAAAAGGCCTCATCAGGAATATCCGCAAGCAGATCTGTCTTGATGATCTGGATTCCCCCGTAAATAAGCGCGCTTCCTCGCGTCAGGAGACCGTCACCGGATATATCGAAATCACCCTTGGGATGGCCACTTGCTCTCGCGGGCTCGATCCCGATCAGCAAGGCGTCCATGCGGTCCGGATCCCACGCTTTGAGCAAGATAGCCAATGGATTCGGTCCGACCCAAATTGCATCCGTGTTCATCGTGATGACCGGGTTTGTCCCCAATAGATCCAATGCGTTTCGCAGACCGCCGCCCGTGTCGAGGATGTTCGGGGTCTCGGTTACTGTCGTGACGCCGCGTGGGGCGAGATGGGCCTCCAGCTGGTCGGGCAGGTAATGAAGGTTTGCCACGATCCGCGGCGGATGGGTGGCTTGCGCAAGGTCCAGCGCATGATCGATCAACGGGTTGCCCGCAACGTTGATCAACGGCTTTGGCCGGTCCATTGTGAGATGTCGCATCCGGGTGCCAAAACCTGCGGCAAACAGCATGACCGCTAGGCTTTCGTCGCGCATCGGCTCTTCAACTTTGCAAGGATTTCGGGCGTGGGGCTTGGCAGCGTATTTTCCAGGTACGCAGCAACTTCAGCGAGCGCGGGGTGTTTCAGATTGGTCTGAATATGGCACCAGACGCGCGGAATGAGATCGACGTAATGGGGCTTGCCGTCGCGCATACACAACCGTGCGAAGACGCCCAGAATGCGCAAGTTTCGCTGGGTTCCCAAGATCGCGTAGGCACGGAGAAACCTTTCTCTATCTTGGGGGTTTTGCGCTAGATAGCGGTCAATCATCACCGTCTCGATTTTCGGCGATACGTCCCGCCGGGCATCTTGAAGAACGGACACGAGATCATAGGCGGGATGACAAATCATTGCGTCCTGAAAATCAAGCAGCCCAACCCGTGCGAAACCTTCTCGCTCCGGTAGCCAAAGCAGGTTTTCGGCGTGATAGTCACGCAGAACCAGGACTTGCCGCGCCTCTGTGACCTCTTGGCACAGAGGATAAAACATCTGATGGAAAGCCGGAAGCCCGCCAGGGTCGGCATGGTACCAAACGAACGGAAGTCCGGCCAATTCGGTCAAAATATCAGCATCATAGGCCGCTACATCGGGCAAGGCGGCTGCGTGCAGAACGCCAAGGACATCCACGCAGGCATTGTAGAGCGGTATGTCCGCGACCGTTCCCGCGTCAATGACACGGGCAAACAGGTCGTCGCCAAGATCTTCGATCACCATGAGGCCATTTTCGACATCACTGGCGTAGACCTCTGGCGCGCTAAGGCCAAGGTGCCGCAGATGGTTGGCGATATGGATGAATGGCCGCGTGTCTTCACCCTTGTCCGGCGGCGCGTCCATCAGGATAACGGTCGTTCCATTGTTGCGCCGGATACGCTCGTATCGGCGGTTGGACGCATCACCGGCAACGGTCACACGCGAGCATTCCGCCAGCCCGTTTCGGGATAGAAACCGGTCTATTATTACACTTCTGTCTGCCATGTCAGTCCGCGAGTCTTTCGTCCCATTTGGGATCCTGCCAGATCGCGTCGAGGTGCCGCGACCTCTCACCATCCCCCGCAGACAGCGTGATGTCCAGTGCATCCCGCGGGCGCAGATCGCCTAGCCTGTCAGGCCATTCGATGAGGCAAATGGCGTCGTCGAAAGCGTCAATAAGCCCCAGTTCCTCGATCTCGGAAGTGGAAGTGAGGCGATACAAATCAGCGTGCCAAATCGTTCCTGCTGGCACGTCGTAGGTTTGTACTAGCGTGAAGGTTGGGGATGGGACGTCTTCGGGCATGGCAATCAAAGACTGGATCAGACTGCGCGCAAAATGGGTTTTACCTGCCCCGACTTCACCGCTCAGCAGAATTGTATCGCCCGGGACCAGCTTCTGGCCAAGGTCGGCTGCGAAACAGGCCGTCTCATTAGCTGAGTTGAAAGTGAGGGTAATTTGCCGCGAAGTCATGCCAGCAGCCTAGCGTCCGGCGTGCTGCCCGCAAGGGCTATTCCTTGAGGAAGTTTACTGGCTCAGGAAGCGGCTCCAGCGCGGAGACCTTGCAAAACCTGACCAGCGTAGCACCGGATACAATTGGGACAATCTGACAGGCCATCGGGCCACCGCCTTTTGGCTGAATGGGGATATCGAAAGACTGGCGATGCCCGTAGCTCAGAACAAAGTCCTCGATTTCCTGCCATCTCTTGTTGGGGTTGGACATTTCCCGCCACACGGCAATGGAATCGCTGATGGTGAAATCGACAAAGCTGGATTCCGTATCGAGACACCAAAGATCCTGGTAGATGCAATTGGAAAAAGTAAGTTGACCAGTCGCGGAAAAGACGGCCAAACCGTCCACCATCGTGTCAAGCAGGCATTGTGCCGTCTCAAGCTCTGCCCTGAAATTACGCGTCAGGGAGACTTCTGCGCTGATATCCTCAAGCAGAAAAGCCGTGGCTCCATCGGGATGCGGGCGGCCGCTAACTTTATAGGTTTGCCCGGACTCCAGCGACCAGGTTTCCTGATACCGCCCATCGTTGGCTGCTGCGATGACTTCGGCGATCTCCTGACGCCAGTTGCGGTAATTTTTTGGCTCGGGCATCCGGCGGTTTTCGCGCAGGCGGTCAAAGAAGGACATCATCGTCGGTCGCGCGCTGAGAAATTCCGCAGGAAGATTGGTGAGGTCGATCAGAGCTGGATTGAAAAGCGCAAGCTGACGGTTGCGGTCGAAAATAGCCAAACCGATCGAAAGGTGCGCAAATGTCTTGGCAAGCGTCTGGACAAAATTCCTTTGCGCCTCTTCCGCCAAAACGACTGCATTCAGAGAAGACGCGTTAAAGATAGCGCCGTCGGCAACCGCAGTTTTGGTCACATTGAACCAATCAAGCTTTTTTGTTCCGGAAATCGGAAGCGAAGCGCGCCTGCCTTCTTCGGGAATGTCGTCAAAGTCCAGCGTTTCGAACAGCGGCTCGTCCACATGTGCCGCAGCCGGCTTCACCCGAGTGTAAAGCCCGACATAGGCCGGATTGCGCCAGACGGTTTTTCCGCGCGCATCCACCCGCCAGACGGGATGCGGAACGCTGGCATTGACCTGGCGCAGGGTATCGAGCTCTTGCAGGGTCTCAGCGCTGACTGTTGACCGGTCCTGCGTATCCAAAAAGGAAACATGTGCCATTGCACCGCGCCACGTGATCGATACTTCGCTTGTCATGCCGGGGGCATCCGCGCGCAGGCGCGCTTCACCCTGCGATGGCGATGTCGGGCGCGAGGGAAAATCGGGAAACGTCTCAAGCAACTGATCTCGCAGGTCTTCCCACTCATCTGACCCTGTCACCAAAGCAAATCTTGCGCAGGCTTCTGCGGAGGCGTGATGCAAAATACCGTCTTCGAACAGAAGGGTCTGCGCAGGTTCTTGTGGCTGCAGCGCATGTTTCCGCCGCGGCTGTCGCAGCCAAAGCAAAGCAAGCCCTGCACTGAAAAGCGCGGCACACAGGATCACGATGACATTGATGAGGGGCATCTGTCTTCCAACCGAAACAAAAACGTATTTTCGCCGAGAAACGGTTAACGGACAGTTAATAAAGGGGAAAGTTATGCGGTAATATGACGGTTGTCGCCCAATCCGATGGAGAATTCACCTCGCGCGTCGTCGATCTTTTGTCGCGGCCACCTGACTTCGACCACTGCGCCAATTCGCCGGTGACGTACGCCACTTTCGTCCGCACCGTTGGCGAATTTGAGCCTTGCACCGCTGCGCTCCAGCAGCGTTTTGGCAATAAACAAGCCCAGCCCCATGCCTTCATATTCGGGCCGTTGGTCTGAGCGCTCTGCGCGCCGCCGTTTTCCCATGAACGGATCCCCGATCCGACCCAGCACATGCGGCGGAAATCCGGGGCCGTCGTCCATGATCCGTACAACTATATCCTGCTCGTTCCAACGCGCCTCTATCCAGACGGTATCAGCGGCGAAATCCACGGCGTTTTGCACAAGGTTGCGCAATCCGTGAACGATCTCAGGCATCTGACGTATCGACGGTTGCGACATTTCGGACCCGTCGGCGGGGTTGAACCCGAGAATGACGTTCTTGCCGCGCGTCCGATGCGGGTCTGCAGCCGTTTCTATGACCGTCATCAGAGGTGCGTGTCGCAGATGCAGATCGTCCTTTCCTGCGCGTCCCATGTCGCGCAGAATATCGCGGCACCGGTCGGACTGGTCCCGGATCAACTGCGCGTCTTCCAAGAGGTCCGGACGGTCGCGGAGTTCGCTGACCAGCTCCGCACTCGCGAGCTTTATCGTCGCCAGCGGAGTGCCAAGCTCATGCGCCGCCGCGGCAACGACACCGCCGAGGTCGGTTAGTTTTTGTTCACGTGAAAGTGCCATTTGCGTCGCCGCAAGCGCGTCTGCCATTGAATGGATCTCGGTGGTGACACGTCGCGAGTAGGCACTGGTAAACAGGATCGCGATGATCAGACTGATCCATGTGCCAAAGATGAACATCTGCGGGATCGCCAGAATGTCGCCAGCCTGGGTTCTGAGCGGGATATGAAACCACGCCAGCACCGTCACCAGAACGATCGCAAGCCCACACATCACGATTGTGGATCGCAGCGTCAGCGCGGCTGCCGAGATCGTGACAGGCCCCAGCAAAAGGATCGCGAACGGGTTGTTCAAACCGCCAGTTAAAAACAGCAGCAAGCTGAGCTGAAGCAGGTCGAACATGATCATGAACAAGTTCTCCCGCTCCGATAACCTTTTGTTTTCCGGGAAAACAAGGGTCGCGATGAGGTTGCCGATGATCGAGGCGCCGATGACAAGGTAGCACCAGCCCAACTCAAGCTCGAGCCCGTACAAAAGCGGCGCGAATGTCGTGGCAATAAGCTGTCCCGCAATGGCAAACCAACGCAAGGCAATCATCGTGCGCAGCCGTATCCAGCTGGCGCGCATGCGCCCGGTCAGGGGCCGGATCGTCGACTGCGTCATAGTCGCGCCCTTGTTGATTGCGGCTTGCATTGCATGCGCGGAACGGTAGGTCTGTAGCGGCACGCGATCAAGGGCGCTCGATGTCGCGCCGAAGGAGAGATCATGACCAGACTTGCCGTCCTCGTTGGAGCCGCAGTTGCGGTGACGGCTATTGTCGTCTTAGCGGTCGTCACGCTGATCCTGCGGCCTGACGATCAATTTGCAAGCTGTCGGAGTTCTTCTGTAGCGGGCGGTGCCGCACTCGGCGGGCCATTCGAGCTGCTAAACAGCGCGGGTGAAACCGTTACCGACAAGAATGTCATCACCGAGCCGTCGTTGGTCTATTTTGGGTATACTTATTGCCCCGATGTCTGTCCGCTTGACGTTGACCGAAATGCGACCGCCGTGGATATTCTGGCCGAACGAGGCATTTCGGTAACGCCTGTTTTCATCAGTATCGACCCTGCGCGCGACACGCCGCAGGTGGTGGGCGAATTCGCTTATAACATGCATGATAAGATGATCGGTCTCACCGGATCGCCTGAACAGGTGAAAGCGGCCAGCACGGCATATCGCACTTACTATAGCGCGCACGAAGCGGTCGATGACGAATACCTCGTCGATCACTCGACTTTCAGCTATCTGGTTTTGCCCGAAGTCGGATTTGTGGAGTTCTTCCGGCGTGATCTGTCCCCCGAACAAATGGCGGACAAGGTCGGTTGTTTCGTCGACAAGATCTGACAACGTTTGACCCAGCCAGACCCGCGCTACATAGTCACTCGCGGAACAGGCGAGAGATTGATCAACATGGCTCAAGACGAAGCGCTCGATATCGGGCAGGACAAATCGCTGCTTTTGGTCGATGACGACGAGCCATTTCTGAAGCGCCTGGTCAAGGCGATGGAAAAGCGCGGCTTCGAGGTTGAAATGGCCGGGTCCGTTGCAGCGGGCCGTGCCATTGCCACGGCGCGGCCACCTGCCTATGCGGTTGTTGATTTGCGACTGGAAGACGGCAATGGCCTCGATGTTGTCGAAGTCATCCGGAACAGGCGGCCCGATGCGCGGGTTATTGTTTTGACAGGCTACGGTGCCATTGCGACTGCGGTGGCGGCAGTCAAGATCGGTGCGGTGGATTATCTGTCCAAACCCGCAGACGCCGATGACATAACCAATGCGCTATTGAGTAATGGCAGTGACCTGCCGCCACCCCCCGAAAACCCGATGAGCGCGGATCGCGTACGTTGGGAGCATATACAGCGGGTCTATGAGCTGTGCGAACGCAACGTATCTGAAACCGCAAGGCGGCTTGGAATGCACCGCCGGACTTTGCAGCGCATTCTGGCGAAACGGTCGCCTAAGTAGGGGCGGGTTCCTCAAGAAACTCCAACCCCAGCTTGGCGGCTTAGCCCTTCGCGCCTTGCCCGCGAGCGTACATATCTTCGTAGCGAATAATATCGTCCTCGCCCAGATAGCTGCCGGTCTGCACTTCGATCAGAACCATCGGCACCTTGCCCGGATTGCTCATCCGGTGAACGGCTCCAAGCGGAATGTAAATGGATTGGTTTTCTGATATAATCTGGACCGTATCATTCACTGTCACTTCCGCTGTACCCTGCACAACGATCCAATGCTCGGACCTATGATGATGGCTTTGCAGCGACAGCTTTGCACCGGGATGCACCACAATCCGTTTGACCTGAAAGCGCTGCCCGACAACCAGGCTTTCGAACCAGCCCCATGGCCGGTGATCGATCGGAAAATTCTCAGCCTGCGCGGCACCGCGTTTCTTGAGCGCGGCAACAGCTTCCTTGACGCGCTGGGCGTCGGATTTATGCGCCACAAGCACCGCGTCCGACGTGGCCACGACCATCACATCATCCAGTCCGATGCCGACGACCTCAAGCCCTTCGGCTTCGGACCGCAACAGGGTGTCCTTGCAGTCAATTGCGGTAGCATGATCGGAACAGACGTTTCCTGCGTCATCCGGCCCTGCTTCACGCCAGACGGCATCCCAACCCCCAAGGTCGGACCAGCTGTCACGGTATGGCATCACGGCAAGATTCTCTGCCTTCTCCATGATCGCGTAGTCGATGGAAATATCTTCAAGCGAGCGCCACGCGGTTTCTTCCAGGCGTATGAACCCAAGATCGGTGTTCGCTCCGTCGATTGACGCGCGCACGCCTTCCAGCAGGTCCGGCGCGTGCTTTTGATAAGCTGCGATGACGGTGCTGGCGGAGAAAAGAAAGATGCCCGCATTCCACAAGAAGTTGCCGGCGTCGAGCATCGCTTGCGCGCGTGCTGCGTCTGGTTTTTCGACGAACCGCGCAAGGTTTTGCGGAGTTTTTGCGGTCGGATCTGCATCCTTTGCCAATTCGAGGTAACCATAACCCGTCTCGGCCCGAGCAGGTGCAATTCCGAAAGTCACAAGATCGCCTGCCTCGGCGCGGGATACGGCGGCCTGTACCGTGTCACAGAATCCCGGTCCGTCAGCGATGACATGGTCGGAGGGAGCCACCAACATCAGCGCGCCGGGGTCCGTCCGTTCCAGCCAAAGTGCTGCAGCAAGAACCGCAGGTGCCGTATTGCGCCCCTCCGGTTCGATCAGAATTGCCAGTGGCGACTGCTCGATCGCGGCCATCTGTTCCGTCACGATAAACCTGAACGGGTCGCCAGTGAGGATCAACGGCGCGGCAAATCCGTCACCTGCGAGCCTGCGTGCAGAGGCTTGGAACAGACTTTCGTCGCCCATCAGGCGGGCAAACTGCTTGGGGTAGGATTTCCGCGATAGCGGCCAAAGCCGTGTGCCGGAGCCACCGCACAAAAGAACAGGAAAGATCATCTGTAAGATCCTCGAAACATGGTTAAGTTGTTCTTAGCGGCAAAGCCTGTCCTTGGCCATTCCCCGCGACGCACAACTCTGAATTGTGCTTTTGGCGCCTTATTTGACGCGCAGGTCACCAGCGTCCTGTTCTGCAAACCATGCGTAGGTTTCGCGTATCCCCTGCTCCAGGGGAGTGGAGGCTTGCCATCCCATCGCGGCAAGGCGGCTTACATCCATCAACTTGCGCGGAGTTCCATCGGGCTTGGTGGAGTCTTGGGTAATGCGGCCTTTGAAACCGACGATATCCGCGACCATCTCAGCCAGTTCGCGGATCGAGATGTCCCGACCAGCACCCACGTTGATATGGCTCAACATTTCGACCGTGTTCGCGTCATAGCGTTCACGCGGCAGGTCCAGCACGAATAGAGATGCCTCTGCCATATCGTCCACATGCAGGAATTCGCGTTTTGGCGTTCCGCTGCCCCAGATCACGACTTCCTCCGCATTATCCTGCACCGCTTCGTGAAAGCGGCGGATCAGCGCTGGCAGAACATGTGAGTTTTCAGGGTGGAAATTGTCTCCGGGCCCATAAAGATTTGTCGGCATCACGCTGCGATAGTCAGTCCCGTGCTGGCGGTTGTAGCTTTCGCACAGCTTTATCCCTGCAATCTTGGCAATGGCATATGGCTCATTCGTCGGCTCAAGAATGCCCGTCAGAAGCGCATCTTCACGCATCGGCTGCGGGGCGTCCTTCGGGTAGATGCAGCTGGATCCGAGTTGCAGCAAGCGCTGCACACCGCTGTCGAAGGACTGGTGAATCACATTCGCCTGAATCATCAGGTTCTCGTAGATGAAATCCGCCGGATAGCTGTTGTTGGCGTGAATACCGCCCACTTTCGCAGCCGCGAGGATCACGATGTCGGGTCGTTCTGTCTGCATGAAACCGCGGACTGCGGTTTGGTTCGTCAAGTCGAGTTCCGCATGGGTGCGCGTGATAATTTCTACATCGCCACGCGCGGAAAGACGCCGCATGATCGCGCCTCCTACCATGCCACGGTGCCCTGCGACGTAGATCTTGATCATGACCCGCCCCTACTCGATGCTGACTGGCAGATCATAGCCATGCAGCTTGAGCAGCGCGTGACGTTTGGCTGTCTTGAGGTCTTCGGCAACCATTTCGGCGCACATCTCCTGTGTCGTGATCTCCGGCACCCACCCAAGCTTTTCCTTGGCTTTTGTCGGATCACCCAACAGCGTTTCGACTTCGGCCGGACGGAAGTAGTTGGGATCGATCTTCAGGATCACATCACCGGACTTCAGCGCCGGCGCGTTATCCCCCTCGATGGTGTCCACGATAGCGACTTCGTCAACGCCTTCGCCCTCAAAGCGCAAGGTGATCCCCAATTCCCTCCCCGACCAGAGGATGAATTCCCGGACGGAGTACTGTTTGCCCGTGGCGATCACGAAATCATCCGGCTCGTCCTGTTGCAGCATCATCCACTGCATACGGACATAATCCTTGGCGTGGCCCCAATCACGCAGCGCATCGATATTACCCATGTAAAGGCACTGTTCCAACCCTTGGGCGATATTGGCCAGACCGCGCGTGATCTTGCGGGTCACGAACGTCTCGCCGCGACGCGGGCTTTCGTGATTGAACAGGATCCCGTTGCAGGCATACATCCCGTAGGCTTCGCGATAATTAACCGTGATCCAATAGGCATACATCTTGGCTACGGCATAGGGGCTTCGCGGATGGAACGGCGTCGTTTCCTTTTGCGGCGTTTCCTGCACCAAACCGTAGAGTTCCGATGTGGATGCCTGATAAAACCGCGATTTCTTTTCCAGCCCCAGAAACCGGATCGCCTCCAGCAGCCGCAATGCACCGATGCCGTCCACGTCCGCAGTATATTCCGGTGCCTCGAAACTGACGGCGACATGGCTTTGTGCGCCGAGGTTATAAACCTCGTCCGGCTCGATCTGGCCCAGAAGGCGAGTCAGGTTCGAGGTGTCAGTCAGGTCGCCATAATGCAGCTTGAAATTAGCATTATTGGTATGCGGATCCTGATAGATGTGGTCGATGCGCTGGGTGTTGAACAGGGACGCACGGCGTTTGATCCCATGAACTTCATAGCCCTTGGCCAACAGGAACTCCGCGAGGTAGGACCCGTCTTGTCCCGTGACGCCGGTAATGAGTGCTTTTTTCATGTGATTAAATCTGCCGCGAATGATTGGTTTGGGATGCTTTTTCACATCAGCCAGGATTTATCAATCCGCTCAGGGAATTCACGGACCGCCACTTCGACGGGCAAAGGCAAGGGCACGGTCGAACTGGCGCGCTATTGGCGATGCATTGCCGACGATCTCGCGGGACCGCAGGACGTCTGGCGGCATTGTGCCGACTTGCCCGGGATAGGCCAGCAACTGGGCCGTGGCAGCGCTAAGCAGCGCTTCACCGAAGGGCAGCCCTTGAAACTGGTCGTCCTGTCCGCCAGGGGCGATACCGCGTTGTTTGACCTTGAAATCAATAGCCCCATGATGGCTTCCGCGTTGGCCGGTCAAGCGATCCATACTTTGCCGTATGGTATCGGTAGGGTGATCGATCAAAATGCGTCGCAGCCGGTTCATTGCCGCACCGTGAAAGAACACGGGCGTTTGCCCCAGACGGCAAAACGTGTCGAACACCTTGAAATAAGATTCGGAGTCGGTGCTTTTGCAGAGCAGATTAACGATAAACGGGTCGCTATGCATAAAGCTGTCAAACACTTGGAACAGGTGCCACGCTTCATTGGCTTCCAACGCGCTGGCCTTTGATCGTTCCAACGCCCACCAACAATCATACGGTAGCGTATAGTCTTCTTTTATGCGCAGCAGGAGGCGGGGAAGCCAGACCTCAGCTGCGAAGGATTGAAACAGGGGGTCGCCGGTCCGATAAAGCGCATTGCCGTTCAGATGAGTTTGGCTGTCGCGCTTCAGCTCTCCGCTGCCTGCGTAAACTGACCCGATCACCCAAGCGCTGGCGTGACCGTCAATGACTCGCTGTGTCGCCTCAACCCAACCGGCCTGCACGGGAAGGCAGTCCAGTTCTATCTGCAAGGTGAAGCCACCGAACGCCGCTGCCATTTCCATCGTCTTGAAAAATTGAAAGTTTGGTCCGGCGCGCGCACCGAATGTCCCGACCCGTTCGCGCGGCTTGCGTTCGTACCGGTCCATATCGCCGTGCAAATCGGCGGACCGCACGGTGACGCCGGCAAAGTTGCTCGCCAGCTCCGGCTGCGCTTCGTAGAGGGCGCGCGCCTCTTCCAGATCGGCGTCTGGCGCGTTGTTCACTACTATCAGCAGATGTGGGCGAACGGTGCTGTTATTAAGTACGGGTGCGAAGCGCGGATCGGCCCATAGCACCAGCAGTTCTTCAAGCGCTTTGCCGATGTCGCTTGCCACGATGGGAAGGGCAACGCAGCGGAGCGTCGTGTCGAAAGATCGCTGAAGTGTCATTTGCAGGCTATCCTGAATGGGATCACTCGCATGATTACGGATCGCCCTCCGCCTTGTCCAGTCGCGCGCCCGCTCTGGTTGCCTTGCGCAAACCTCGCGTGGTACAGCGACGGAAGTAGCGGGAAATGCCCCATCGAACCGGGCAAGACGGAGCTTGGCCAATGGGTGTCGCGGATCGGGTGGAAGAGGACGACTGGCTGGCGTTGCTGGTGCCGCAAGTGCCTGCCCATGACAGAAGTAACATACTGGATGCGTTGGACAAAGGGCGCGGCCCTGATGCACTCTTGTCTGCGACAGGACGCCTTCTGGCGCTTGAAGTTGCCAAGGGTCGCGCCGAAGACGTCCGTCTGGCGCTTATCCAACTGCGGGATCGCAGGGAAATACCGCTGTCGCTGCCGCCAATCGGCGACAATCCGGCGGGGACCAAGGAAGCGATAAACCTCGCCTATCGTCTGTCCAAGCGTCGCGCGCCAACCAATGCGGAAATCGATGCCTGGCTGGGTCACATCGGCGATGACATACGGTTTCAGGACTTTTTCCTCGCGCTGCATCAAGAAGCAGACACAAACGACGGGCCGGAACCTGGCCCGGGCCTGAATGCCGCCGAATTTGTTCATTTCGTCTACCGCATTACCGAAGACCGCGGTGCGCTGCCGTCAGAGATCGAACATTACCGAAATTTATTGCTGAACGGCCAGATTACCCGCGCCGACATGCTGACAGGATTTTTCAACGCCGCGACCAAACGCATGACCCGTGACGCGGCAGAGGTGTTACACGACGGGTTGTCCTGCGCGATCATGGGAACCAACCGGATTGTTCACATTGATGCCTGGAACGAGCAGGCAAGGGATACGGAAACCCTTGCTGCCGCCCGCGCGGCGCTGAAACCCGAGACGCCGTATACCATCACAGGCGAAGGTTTGCGCGTCAGCGCCATCACCAGCCTTTTTCGGGGAGGCGAGTTCGTCGATCAGTTCATGGAGAATATAACCTCCCAGATCTGCTTTGACCGTCACGCGGAGCTTGTGATCATCGACGCGGACTCTCCTGAAGGCGAGGCGGAGGTGATCAAGCGCTATGCGCGCGACCATCCCAACATCCGCTACCGCCGTACCGATACCTGTATCGGCATCTACGAAGCGTGGAACATAGGCGTGCAGATGGCGCAGGCACCTTATCTCACCAACGCTAACCTCGACGACCTGCGCCGGGAGGACAGTTTCGAAATACAGGCTGGTGCATTGGACGCGTTGCCCTTTGTCGATGTGGTCTATCAGGACTTCTATTATTCTTTCGACCCCGGCCTTAGCTGGGAAGAGGTCGCCGCCTTCGGATACAAAAGCGATCTACCGGTGGTCACACCCTACAACATGCTGCGATTCAATTCCCCGCATAATGCGCCCATGTGGCGCAAGACCCTGCATGATGAGGTCGGATTGTTCGACGCCTCCTATAAATCTGCCGGAGATTATGAGTTCTGGATGCGTTGCCTGACCAAGGACAAGACATTCTTCAAGGTGAATGAACCGCATGTGGTCTATTACCAGAACCCCAAGGGCCTATCGACCCGGGCCGACACGCGGGGCCTGATCGAGGGGCGCATGATCCTCAAGAAATACGCGCCGCAACTTATCAAGCCCGCATTCATGGCAAACCTCGGCGAGTTCGCGCAGATGCTTGGTGTTGGGCAGGCCGATGAAACAGATCGCAGCATGCTAGCGCAAAAAGTGTTGCGTGATCTTGCGCGGAAGGTCGCGCAATGACTTGCCGGATCGTTGTTGACGGCGTGTTCTTTCAACTTGCCTCCTCAGGCATCGCGCGTGTCTGGACGTCCCTGTTGACCATTTGGGCAAAGCAAGCGCGCTTCGAGATCCTGCTGCTTGACCGCGGCAATGCGCCCCGGATCGAGGGCATTCAGCGCATTCCCTTCCCTCGCTATCATGCGGCGCAGGCGGCAGCGGATTCAGCGCTGATCCAGCAGTTTTGTGATCATCTGGGTGCAGAGACGTTTGTATCGACCTACTATACCTCGCCGCTGACGACGCCCATGGCGCTGATGGTGTATGACATGATCCCCGAGATTTTTGATTTCGATATGCGGATCAAGGAATGGCGGGAAAAGGAGGTGACCATAGCATATGCGCAGGCGTACCTTTGCATCTCCGAGTCCACCCGCAATGATCTGATGCGTCTCTATCCCGAGATCCCGCAGGACCGCGTGAGGGTGGCCTATTGCGGTGTGGACCGCGACATGTTCCGACCCCGAGACGCTGCTGAATTTCGCGCCCTGCATGATCTAAGCCGCCCCTATTTCCTGTTCGTCGGATCGCGTGTGCAGCACAAATCCTACAAGAATAGCGATCTATTCTTTGATGCCTTGCAGCAGATGGATCGGACGGATTTCGACGTGTTCTGCGTCGGCGGCGAACCCGAGATCGAAGCAGGGGTTCTGGATGCTCTGCCCGACGGCGTGCGCTGTACCCGCGTGGTCCTGACCGACGACGAATTGGCGCAAGCCTATGCCGGAGCGGCCGCACTGGTGTATCCGTCCCTCTACGAAGGCTTTGGAATGCCGGTCATCGAGGCTATGGCGGCGGGTTGTCCGGTCATCACCACCTCTCGTGGATCGCTTGCCGAAGCGGCGGGCGATGCTGCGCTTTTGATCGAAGGAACCTCGGTGCCCGAGATGGTTGAGGCATTGCAACAGGTTCTGAACTCCGAAAACCGCGACAGACTGCGGCAGAAAGGCTATGTTCAGGCAGCTAAGTTCGAATGGGGTCCAATGGCCGACGCAATGGCAGATCAGATAGACATCGCCATTGCCGGAGGGGCTACGCCAGAAACCCAGGCGTTTGTGAATGAGTGGAAGCGACTTCGCGCGCTGATGGCAGATGTCGACTATAATTAACCGGAGTCGAAACGAATGAAACGCGCACTTATTTGCGGCATCGGCGGGCAGGACGGCAGTTATCTGGCGCAGTTTTTGCTGGGCAAGGGCTATGAAGTATGGGGCACGTCCCGCGACGCCCAGTCGGCAAGCCTGTCGAACCTCGACGCGCTGGGCATTCGCGACAGAGTCAGGGTGCTGTCGATGGCCCCGAACGATTTCCGAAGTGTCTTTCAAGCGGTCGACCACAGCGATCCCGATGAGATTTATAATCTTTCAGGTCAAAGTTCTGTGGGATTGTCGTTCGAACAGCCGGCGGAAACGCTGGAAAGCATCGTCACGGGGGTGCTGAACCTGCTTGAAGTCGCACGGATGCGCCATAAGGGGGTCCGCATTTATCAGGCAGGGTCCAGCGAGTGTTTCGGCGATACCGGTGATAGTGCGGCGACAGAAAAGACACCGTTTCAGCCGCGCAGCCCCTACGCGGTCGCCAAGGCATCCGCACATTGGCTGGTGTCCAACTACCGCGAGGCTTATGGGCTAAGCTGCTATACAGGCATTCTTTTCAACCACGAAAGCCCCTTGCGTCCTCGGCGTTTCGTCACGCGCAAGATAATTGCAGGCGCAAAGCGGATTGCCGAAGGTGACGGCGCAAAACTGACTCTGGGCAATCTCGACATTGCCCGCGATTGGGGCTGGGCACCGGAGTATGTCGATGCGATGTGGCGGATGCTGCAAACGGATACGCCGGACGATTTCCTGATCGCAACGGGGGAGACGACCGCGCTGCGCGATTTCGTGGCCGAGGCTTTCGCGTTCTTTGATCTCGACTGGCAGGATCATGTGGAACAATCACAGGAATTCTCACGTCCCAGCGATATACGGGTCAGCCGTGCCGACCCCTCGCGTGCGGGAAAAGCGCTGGACTGGCAGGCACAAACCCGAATGCGAGATGTCGTCCGCCGCATGTGCGAGGCAGAAACCGCGTAACACTCAAAGCGCGTATCCGTAGTACGCTCCCACATCGCGGAAGGTGTCGTTCAGCAACTCAATCGTTGCCGGAGCGAGCTTTTCGCGGTGATCCCCAGGCGTTCCCTTGCGGATGTGTTTGCTGTCATCTTCCTTTTCGGGGCGGATGTCATGTTTCTGCGCAACTTCCGCAATTATCTGCGGGTCCACGTCGATCTTGAAGTGACTGAAGATGTCAGCAAGAAACGTGCGCTTGTCGAAGTAGATGTCTTCATAGCGCCTTAACATCCCAAGGTCGAAATTCAGGCCATCGCGGTATTCGCGCAATTTTCGGTCGAGCGGTTTTGCCGCTGCGATGACATATTGGTCGATCTCGGTCTCCTGAAGGTCATTGATCCGCTTCAGGAACGCGTCTGGGTTCTCCCTTGGTACGGCGTGGCTGGCCTTCTTGCGACCGAACGAAAAATACTGCGACACCAAGGCATCGCGCGGATCACGCACCAGCAAAACAAAACGGCGCTGATCCATTTTCGCGTCCGAGCTTGCAAAAATGCCGGGGAAATTGCGAAAACCGTAAAAAATCAAGTTCCGCTGAAAAATCGGAAGCAATGCCGTATCGGTCATCCAGGCATTGTCAATTTCGCCCACATTGAACATGATGTCAGGCACTGTGACGGCAGGTATCTTGGCCCTACGACAAACGGCACCTATCATCGAATGCATCAGCGTGCTGCCACATTTGTGGACCGAGAAAGCGAAACACGGATCAAAACTGCCCTCATCTTTGGGAATCCGTTGAAGGAGGTGGTCGTAGTTCATGGTGTCATCCCTTCACCTTGCCGCGTGCGGATCGTAGCGCCGCGGTCATCTTCCATGAACGTGAGTTATGGACCCGCTCCAGCTCATCTCGCAGCGCCGCAATTTCCAGGTCCTGCGCCCTGATCCGCGCCGCATCGTCCAGCAACGCGCGGCCCAGCACGCTTTCGCGCCTCAGTTGACGGCCTTTCTGGGTATCAAGCTGCAATTCAAGCAGTTCGTTCATCGCCTTGAGCATATGACGGTCAGCACGGTTACGGCCCTGGACTGCGACTTCATCCCGCATGCTGTCCAGTTCCTGCTCAAGATCGCGCAATGCCTTCAGCGTCTGGATAAGGCTTTCGCGCAGCAAATCACGCTCCTCTTCAAGGGCGGCGGTCTTGTTGGTGGCTGGTTTGCTCACGCGGAGTCTCCACTTTTGGCGCGGGGCCATTTGGCACATCCAATGGGCGCATCACAAGGCATCAGAAATCCACCCCGCTCTGTTCCATCACGCGGTCCTCGCGGGCAAGGCGCTGGGCCACGTCCGAGAAACTGCTCCAGTTGCTGGCGAGGAAATGGCTGGCTGATGAAAGCAGGATCAGATCAGCCAGAGCATAGTGCAATTGTCGTGCGGACCGGTCGAAATCTTCGCGCGGCAGGAACGCCAGTCGATCCCCGAAACGGTCGGCAAACCGATTATATGTTTCCGGCAGATCAGCCGCGAGAAAGATCGTTTCCGCTGCGTCGCCCAGCGCCTCGATCCGCGCGATGAACCGGTCGGCGTGACTGGCCTGTCGCCAACGGATCAGTTCAGCGTGCCGCTCTGCGGGCCAGTTTTCAGGGGATTCATATGAAAGGTGATCATGCTCCGGGCCTGTTCCCATGCGCACATGCGCTGCGACGTCATTGGGTCGCCTGACACCTGCGATCAGATCCACCACCAAAGCCGTCGGGACCAGTCCACGCAAAAACGCCTGTTCGATGCGATAATCGCGATGCACACTGTTGAGCGTGTAGGCCGCGCGGACATAGACATCGCCGCTGATGTCGTCCTGTTCGAGGATCGGCGCATTGAATTCGGCTCCGTCCTCAATTTCCATGTAGTTATAGTCAAGTGCTGCGCCTGCACGCAGATCGCGCGCGTGATCCGCATCCCGGATTACAAGACCGGGGTAGTCGATGATATCGGCCAGATGCCCCTCGCAATGGTGGTCAGGCACCCAGACGACGACCAGCTCGCGCCCCGTCATTTCCGCAATCGCAGCAGCAGAAGCAATCGCCCGCAGCCGGTTGCAAAGCCCGTGCTGCGCATCAATAAACAGGTAAGGCTGGCCCGCAAGCGGGGCAGGGGACAAGGACATGACCCCGGAATTATCCCGAAGTTCCAGACGATGCAAACGCGACCCACTCGACAAGGGACCGAGGCTTGGGGCATGTAGGGTGAACGCACCTACAGGAACTTCCTCATGATCGACAGCTTCGCCGACCGCACCCTCTCTGCCTTGCGCAATCTGTCTCATGTCGAACAGGTCGAGAATAACGCGCATCTCGTGCCGGAGGTCTATTTCAGCTGGGACGCCGCGCAGGCGGACGTGTCGGTGGATTTTTCGACCGGCGAGGGTCGCCTGCTTGAGGCCGAAGTTGCTGTTTCTGGCCAACCACGCTGGCTCGGGCTGAATGTGGGGTTGGGGCAGGGCACGTTGAACCGGGGCGACCAGGTGGTCATCGTAATGCAGTTTGCTGCAGAGGCGACGGATAAATTTCAACTGGCGCTGATTTCCTCTTGTGACGACAAGCGAATTGATACGCTGCTTGAGGAACCGATCACGGGAACGCCCAAGGGGATTGTCCGGACAATTCTGCATGACATCGGCGAAGATGACGCGCATGCGGGCGAGGATGCCTATCACACGCTGGCGATCCGACTGCCCGCACACAGTCACAAGCTGCGCCTTGATGATTTGCGGATCAGCGTTGTTCCCCGCAACAGAGGCGTTCGGTCAGCGCCCGCAACGTTGTCTGGCTTCGCTTAGACGTCATAGCGTTTAAGCCGTTTATCGACCTGCGTGCCGTCGGACAGGACGTACCCTTCGATTACGCCATAATCCCTGAAGCCTCTGCTTTGATAATAGGTCAAACCACCGTCATTGTCCGCGCGGATATTGGCGTTGATCCAGGCATATCCCAGATCTTTCGCCGCCTGTGCCGTGGCAGAAAAAAGAGCTGATCCGATGCCCAGCCCATTGCGACCAACCTGCACGAAGGTCGCAATATTCGCGGCGTCACTCGGAAGATTCCTGCTTGGTTCGATCCATTGGAACCCGACGACCTGTTCCAGTCCATCCAGTGCCACATGCCATGCGGCGCGATCAGGGGCGTACTCCATCCAGTCAGCGATGTCTTCGCCTGTAACGGCGCGTGTCATCGCTGTTGTCCCGCCAATGTGGATAATTTCGTTCAAAAGACGCGCCATACTGCCCGCGTCCAGCGCCATCGCGCGACGCACTCGGATCATGGTATCTGCCCCAACAGTTCAAGATGCCGTGCGGTAAAAGCCTGCCGTGTCTCCAGTGGCGGGCGCAGCACAATACGCAAGCCCTCCATCAACGCACTGTCTGGTTTTCCGAAAAACCGCGTTGATTCCGCTTGGGTGAATCCGGCAATCTGGGTCGCCTCCATCCATGCGCTGATCCGGTCCGCCTTCTTGATCTGCTTCTTCACCGTCAGGGGGATCACAGCAGGAAGGCCAAAACGGATATTGATCGCGGCTGTCAGACGGTCATCCAACGCGCCATAATCCGGCCCCACGGCGGCCTTGACCGGTGAAATCATATCACCGATGACGTATTCGGGCGCGTCGTGCAGCAGCGCGGCAAGCCGCCATTTCACCGGCGCGTTCGGCACGATACGGGCGAACAGGGTTTCGACCAGCAACGAATGCTCCGCCACGGAATAAGCGAAATCACCCCGCGTCTGTCCGTTCCACCGCGCGACAAATGCGAGACCATGCGCGATGTCCTCGATCTCGATATCCACCGGTGTAGGATCCAGCAGGTCCAGCCTGCGGCCCGACAACATCCGCTGCCATGCCCGGGGTTGCTGCGCCATGTGTTCTGCCTCCGCACCCTGTTTTCGGGCCTTTGTCTTCCCACAAAAGCGGATCAGAGCAAACCTGTTTTGACAAATCCGGCAAACGGATCAGTGCAGTGCGATTGGCAGTATCTCGGTATCGGGAGTTGCGAAAACGATATTACCGTGCAGTCTGCGTACACGCTGATATTCCAAACCCTTGAAGTTATTGCGCAACCACCGGCCAGCATGGAATTCTTCGAGGATCAGGATAGGTTTCCATGCTTCGATGATTCTACGCGCGCCAAGCAGTGCGTTGCGTTCGTGACCTTCGACATCAAGCTGGAGAATTGAAACCTCGCGGTCTGCTGGCACTACGTCATCCAGCGCAACCGCTGCGACTTTTGAGATACCGGGCGCAAGTTCATCAACGAAATGACTGTGCCCGCCCAAAGGATTGCCATCCTCATCATGAGTGCGAAACAGGATCTCGCCGCTTTGATCGGACAGGGCATTGTTGTGCAGTTGTATGCAGGAAAGCTTGTTGAGCCGCGCCGTCTCTTTCGCATTCTCATATGAATTCGGGTTCGGTTCAAACGCCCAGACCTTGCGGCCTTTCGCCATGCCCGCACAAACACCGGGCAGAAAATCACCAAAGAACGTCCCGGCATGGATGATATCACCTTGTCCGGCGTTGCGCGCCATGAAGGCTATCGTTTTGGGTTCATACACCTTGCCTTGCGTGACTTTCCGCACGGCAGGACGATGGCCCAGATGCAGGGGTACCGAATATAGACCATATTGGTTCTGCGCGACGGTCGCCGTGTTATTATCCATTTGCCTCAATCCTTTTTTTGCAAGCTAACCAAAGAACAAAGGCGTGATTAGGGCGGGATTGAGGCTCATTGTGTGATGGGTGCAAGGGTGATATGGCGCGACCAAACCAAGTTGGAGTTTAAGCGTGAGTACAGATTACATTGTAAAAGACATCAACCTTGCCGAGTATGGCCGCAAGGAGTTGAACATCGCTGAGACCGAAATGCCGGGCCTGATGGCGCTGCGCGACGAATACGGTGAAAGCAAGCCGCTCAAGGGCGCGCGCATTGTCGGTTCCTTGCACATGACAATCCAGACGGCGGTTCTGATTGAAACGCTTGTGGCGCTGGGTGCGGATGTGCGCTGGGCGTCATGCAATATCTTCTCCACGCAGGACCATGCGGCGGCGGCGATTGCGGCTTCGGGTGTGCCGGTGTTCGCGATCAAGGGCCAGTCGCTGGAAGAGCATTGGGATTATCTGGACAAGTCCTTCATGTTTGACGACGGTCCCAACCTGATCCTTGACGATGGCGGCGACGCCACGCTCTACATCTTGCTGGGTGCCCGTGCCGAAGCGGGTGAAGAAATCATCCCGGTACCGACTTCCGAAGAAGAAACGGCGATCAAGGCGCAGATCAAAAAGCGTATGGCTGCGAGCCCCGGCTGGTTTACCAAGATGCGCGACCAGATCGTCGGCGTGTCCGAGGAAACCACGACAGGCGTTCACCGTCTTTATGAGCTGGTAAAGCAGGGCCAGCTTCCTTTCCCTGCGATCAACGTGAACGATTCCGTGACCAAGTCGAAGTTCGACAATAAATACGGCTGCAAGGAATCGCTGGTCGACGGCATTCGCCGCGCCACGGATACGATGATGGCCGGCAAGGTTGCGGTCGTCATGGGGTATGGCGATGTCGGCAAAGGTTCTGCCGCGTCGCTGCGTGGTGCCGGTGCGCGCGTGAAGGTTACAGAGATCGACCCGATCTGCGCATTACAGGCCGCAATGGACGGTTTCGAGGTCGTCTTGCTGGAAGATGTCGTCGACAGTGCCGACATCTTCATCACCACGACCGGCAACAAGGACGTGATCCGCATCGAGCATATGCGGGAGATGAAGGATATGGCCATCGTCGGCAACATCGGCCACTTCGACAATGAAATTCAGGTCGCCGCGCTCAAGAACCACAAATGGACCAATATCAAGGAACAGGTGGACATGATCGAGATGCCCAACGGGCACCGCCTGATCCTGTTGTCCGAGGGGCGCTTGCTGAACTTGGGCAACGCAACCGGGCACCCATCCTTCGTCATGTCCGCGTCCTTTACCAATCAGGTGCTGGCGCAGATCGAACTTTGGACCAAGGGTGACCAGTACAAGAACGAAGTCTATATCTTGCCCAAGCATCTGGATGAAAAGGTCGCGCGTCTGCATCTGGACCGCATCGGCGTGAAACTGTCCAAGCTGGACCCCGAGCAGGCCGCGTATATCGGCGTGTCACCTGATGGACCCTTCAAGCCTGAGCACTATCGGTACTAAGCACCGGTTTCTAAACGAAGATAAAAGCGTCGCCAGGTCTTGTGCCGGGCGGCGCATTTGCTTTTCCTGAGCAAAGTTTCGTCGATACGGGGAATCCAGAACCGTCTTTTATCCGCCGTGCGAAGGCAACGACGTGCGACGGGCTGTGTAACGCTGGCCCTCGAATATACCGCACGGCACGCGGATCAATTCCTTCTGCATCGCATCGTTTGGCCGTATCGCCACAGATAGGGGGAAAAACCTGCGGAAAAATTCCTTTTGTGAAGCAGAATTAGCCATTAGTCTCCGGCGCAAGGTCAGAAAGTCTGGCCAAGTCCAAGGTGGGAGAATTTTTTATGGGCAAACGTGACGAATTGATTGAGAAATATGCGGACGACTTGCGGAACAAATGCGGCATGCAGCCGGACATGGACCTGCTGACGAAGGTGACCATCGGTTGCGGCCCTTCGATTTACAACGCCGACGCCAGCACCGTTGCCGGTAGCGATACGGCGGAACTGGAAACGGTAAAGAACAATTTTCTCATCAAGAAGCTTGGGCTCCCTGACGACGAGCGCCTGATGGGCGGCATTCAAAAATGCATCGAAACCTACGGTCGCTCAGAGCGCAACAAGTATCGCGCCGTCGTCTATTACATGCTGACAAAGCATTTCGGCAAGGAATCAGTTTACAGCTGAGATTGCCTGACGCGAGATCGAGCGTCCGCTTTATTAAGCGGGCGTTTCTTTTTTGAATCGCCTTTAAGCTATTCAACAATTGCGATTTTCAGGCATTCGCGCTAGAAGAACCTATCGGCCAGGAAGGCCAGAACAGATTTCATATACGTGTGCGGTGGACTTGGGAGCGCACGGGGTGAGAAAGGGTTCTGGCTGTATGGCTGGGACCCTTTCTTTTTGTCTGAACCTACTGTCGCTTACGGGGCCGTGTCGCCCAAGGCGCATATAACGCGCCATTCGGCCTCGGTGACAGGCTGGACCGACAGGCGCGAATTCCGGACGAGGATCATATCCCCAAGCCGCTCCTCCGCCTTGATTTGTTCCAGCGTCACAGGACGCGTCATCCCGCGTACGGCCTTGATGTCCACACATTCCCAGCGCGGATCGTCCGTGGTGCTGTCGGGATGGGCTTCGTGCAGAACCTCGACGATGCCAACCACGGCTTTTTGCTTTTGCGAATGGTAGAAAAAACCCAGATCGCCTGCTGCCATCTCGCGCATGAAGTTGCGCGCCTGATAGTTGCGGACGCCATCCCACTCTTCTCCTAGATCGCCTTTGGCGACCTGATCGTCCCAGCTCCAGGTCGAGGGTTCGGACTTGAAAAGCCAGTAGGCCATCAGCCGATGACCTTCTTCCATTCGGTCAGGGTGACGCTTTCGAACAGCCCCGCCTTGGCGTAGGGATCATTCGCGGCCCATTCCTCCGCTGTCGCCATATCCGGGACATCCAGCACGACAAGCGACCCGATCATACCACCCTCTGGGGCAAGAAGCGGTCCGGCGAGATGCACCATTTCGGTCGAGCCGAGGTAATCGACATGGGCTGGACGGTTTTGCATCCTCAGATCCAGAGCACCGGCCTTGTCATGGGCAATCAGGGCAACAAGCATTTCATTCCTCCTTCAGGGGACGGGTCAAAAGCGCCCGCATGGCACTGGCGACATCTAAACGTTTGTCGAGCAGACCCGCAACGGCTTCGGTAATCGGCATGTCCAATCCCTCACGCGAGGCGACACGCGCAACAGCTCGCGCGGTCGCGGCACCTTCGACGGTTGTGCCGGCGTCAAATGCGCTGCCCTCGCCCATCGACACACCCAGCCGATAATTACGCGATTGGGTCGAGGTGCAGGTAAGCGCCAGATCGCCAAAACCGGAAAGACCCGAAAGCGTTTCGGGCGCGGCACCAAGATGAGCCGCCATCCGCTGCATTTCTGCGTATCCGCGGGTCATCACCGCCGCCCGCGCGCTTTCGCCGAGGCCGGCACCGATCGCCACGCCACAGGCAATGGCGACGACGTTCTTTAGCGCGCCCCCCAGTTCGGCACCAACTGTGTCAGTTGTCCGGTAAATTCGCAAAGACGGCGTGGTCAACTGTTGCTGCAAGGCTTTCCCGATGTTCTCCGGACAGGCAAGAGTGAGCGCGGTCGGCAATCCACGCGCGATATCTGCGGCAAAACTTGGCCCGGTAAGAATGGCAGCCTGCGCAGTCGAAACTGAACTTTTGATGATCGCGACGGGCCCCTGCCCGGTTTCAAGGTCAATCCCCTTGCAGCAGGCGACAAGGGTTTTCCCGGCCAACCGCTTTGCATGCTCTGACAGGAAACCCCGCAGCTTCTGCATGGGAACGGCAAGCAGAATCGTTTCCGCGCGGGCGGCTTCTTCAATATCACCCGTCACGGTCAGCAAGCCTGGGAACGGACACCCCGGCAAACGTTCTGCGTTCTCGCGCCGCGTTTTCATGTCGCGCGGGTCGCGCGCCCACAGCATAACCGGTCCGTTCTGTGCCAACGAAATTGCCAGCGCCGTTCCGAAAGCCCCTGCACCCAGAATTGAAATGCTCATGCTTTCGCTCCCTTCTTGCCACTACCCAGCATGGCCGGTTGCGATTGATCCAAAGGCCAGCGGGGTCGCGCGGAAAGCGCCATGTCATCAGGGCCCCGGATCATCATCTGCTCTGCCGCCGCATAGGCGATCATCGCGGCGTTGTCAGTGCACAGGCTAAGCGGTGGTGGCAGAAATCTGGTCCTGTTGTGGTTGGAAACAGACTCTAACGCAGTGCGAATTGCCATATTTGCAGCCACACCGCCAGCAACGCATAGCGAAGGTTCATCGGGGGACAGCGCGAGATATTCGCACAACGCGCGCCGGGTCTTGGCCGCCAGGACATCAACGACTGCCGCCTGAAAACCTGCGGCGAGGTCAGCTTGATCCCTTTGTGTCAGAGCGCCGTCATCGTCCAATAGCGTGTCCCGCTGACGCAAGACCGCGGTTTTAAGTCCTGAGAAGGACATATCGCAACTATCGCGATTCAAAAGCGGGCGGGGAAAGGAAAAACGCGCCGGATCACCCTGAAGCGCAGCGGCTTCAATCGCCGGTCCGCCCGGCTGTGACAGCCCGATTAGCCGTGCAACCTTGTCGAACGCTTCGCCCGGGGCGTCGTCGATCGTGCCGCCAAGACGTTGAAAGGATTGCGCGGAATGGACGATCAGGAACTGGCAATGCCCGCCAGAGACAAGCAGCATCAGATAGGGGTAAGCCGCGCCGTCGGTCAGCCGGGGCGTCAGCGCATGGCCCGCCAGATGGTTCACACCGTAAAGCGGGATACCAAGCGCTGCGGACAGCCCTTTGGCACACATCACGCCCGAAACGACGCCGCCGATCAGACCCGGACCGGCTGTTACGGCAACAGCATCCACATCCCGAAGCGTCAATTCGGCTTCTATCAGAGCCTGCTCAACGCATAGATCAAGCTTTTCAGCATGCGCGCGCGCGGCGATCTCTGGAACCACACCGCCAAAAGCTGCATGCAGGTCATTCTGGCCCATCACGACCGATGACAAAACCGTGGCATTGCCCGTTTCGTCGATATGTACGATGGCGGCGGCGGTATCGTCGCAGCTGCTCTCAAGGCCTAAAATTGTGCGGACAGTCATGGCGCTGCGTTTCCGTTGCAAGAAAGGTAACCCGCAGGTAACACCCTAGACCGTGGCAAACAATCCTGAGGCCCGTGAACGGCATGGCGATGCGTACCCTTCTTTTGACCCGCCCCGAGAAAAGCGCGGAACGGTTCGCAGCGCGTCTGAGCGCCGCGGCGCGGTCGGAGGTCAATGTGGTGATCTCGCCGCTGATGCGGATCGAACCGACCGGTGCGGCTTGGAACAGGGACGTGGCGGCAGTCATCTTTAGCTCGGTCAACGGCGTGACTTGCGCGGGCAGCGGCGACGGTAGGCCCGCGTATTGTGTTGGATTGCAGACCGCAAAAGCGGCGAAACAAGCAAATTGGCAAGTGTTAGAGACTGCTGAGACGGCCCGCGCTCTTATTGATCTGTTGGCGCTGGATCCGTGCAAAGGTCCGCTGGTCCATCTCGCAGGGCGGCACAGGCGTGGCGACATCGCAGAAAACCTTACGCAGCTAGGCATTCAGACGCGGGTCCTGACCCTTTATGATCAACACCTGCAAAACCTCAGCGCGGACGCAATTCAGGCCCTGAAATTGCCGACGATAGCCCCGTTGTTTTCCCCCCGCACCGCGATGCAGCTGGCCCGACAGGATGCGGACTTGCGTCAAATCCATGCCATCGCGCTGAGCTCGCCGGTGGCGGAAGCGCTTTCGAGCAGCTTTCCCGGAAAATGCGATACGCTTTCCGCCCCGACAGGAGATCTGATGCTCAAAGCCGTTGAAAAGCTGTGCCTGCGTACCACCATACCTTGAGAGGCATTGGCTTGGCGGCTAAGGTTGTGGCTGAAGTGATGTGATATGGTAAGAATCGAAAAGGTGGGCGTGGTGGCGACAGAGAAGAAAAACAGCTCTTCCAAAAGCAAAGAAACCAAGCCTGAAGCGGAAACGCCTGAGATCGAAGAGGCCGTACTGGTCGATGAGCCAGTTAAGGACGAACCGGCGAAAGAAGATCCTGAAAAGGGGGCCGCCGACGACAATCTGGACAAAAAGCCTGATGAAGCACCGGCGGATTATGATCCATCCACAGAAGGCGTAATGGTGGCACCGGTCCCCGCGAAATTGGAGCCTGAGCGCGATCAAAGCGTCTTTTGGCCGCTTTTGCTCGGCGGCATTATTGCTGCGATCCTGGGGTTCCTTGCATCAGAGCTGAACCTTTTTGGTGATAATAATCAAGAATCAGCACAGCTTCGCAGCGTTCTGGCAAGCCAACAAGAACGCATCACGGCACTGGAAGAGGCGGATCCAGTCTCGCTGGAACCCATGCGTAATGAAGTTACAACGCAGTTAGGGTCAATTGACGAAACACTCGCGGACATTCAGGAACGTCTGACAGAACTGGAAAACCGCCCCGTCGTGACGGGCGAATCCACGGTAGACACGACTGCCTATGAAAATCAGTTGAACGCCTTGCAGCGATCGGTGGAAGAGCAGCGTTCGGAAATCGAAGGCTTGCTGCAAAATGCCCGCTCCGTCGAAGAAGCGACTGCTGAGGCTGCAAAGGTGGCCAGCGCGCAAGCGGCATTGACACGAATCATTTCGGCCATTGACGACGGTCAGGGATACGCCGCCCCATTGGATGAGTTGCAGCAGAGCGGCGCAACAATTCCGCCCGATCTCGCGGCGAACGCCGAGGGTGTAACGACGCTGGCGGCTTTGCAGGATTCGTTTCCCGAAGCCGCCCGTGAGGCGCTGTCTGAAGCGCGTTCGAACGCGCCGGACGAAGGCGCGCAAGGATTTGGCGGATTTCTGAAACGCCAGCTCGGCGCACGGTCCGTAACGCCACGTGAAGGCTCTGATGCGGATGCGGTACTGTCGCGCGCCGAGGCTGCATTGCGCCGCGGGGATCTGGACCAGACGCTGGCCGAGATCGCATCGTTGCCCGACGCGGCACAGTCAGCGATTGCTGATTGGCGCGCGCGTGCCGAAGCACGGCAAGCCGCCAAAACTGCGGCTTTCGACCTGTCGCAAAGCCTGACGGCGAACTGAGGAAGTTAACTATGCTTTGGTCTTTAATTAAGATTATCCTGTTCATTGGCGTCGTTGCCGCGCTGGCTTGGGGGGCGGGCTTCCTGCTGGAGAGTCAGGGCGGGACGCAATTGCGCGTAATGGGAACGGAGTACAGCTTCGGCCCGCTGGAAACCGTGCTGGCCGTGGTCGCGCTGATGCTCGGGGTCTGGATCCTGCTCAAGCTGTTGTCCCTTCTGGTCGCTTTCGCCAAATTTCTCAATGGGGACGAAACTGCGATGTCCCGCTATTTCGACCGAAACCGCGAGCGCAAGGGGTTTGAGGCACTGTCCGAGGGTCTGATGGCGCTGGCAAGTGGCGAAGGCCGCATCGCGATGGCCAAGGCCGCAAAGGCAGACAAATACCTCAACAAACCGGAGTTGACGAACCTGCTGACCGCACAAGCGGCAGAGCTGGCCGGGGACCGCCGCAAGGCAGAGGAAACCTATCGCAAGCTGGTCGAGATTGAAGCTACCCGTTTTGTCGGCATACGCGGGATCATGAAGCAGAAACTGGCGGACGGGGATACCGATACGGCGCTTGTGCTGGCGAAAAAAGCATTCGCGCTCAAACCAAAGCATGAAGAGACAGCGGATGTATTGCTCAGCTTGCAAGCAGCCAAGGAAGATTGGCACGGTGCTCGTGAAACGCTCAGCGCAAAGTTGAAGCATGGGCAGCTTCCCCGCGACGTTCATCGTCGCCGCGATGCAGTTCTGGCGCTGTCAGAGGCGAAAGACGTCATTGCAGAGGGCAGCAGTATAGAAGCGCGAGAGGCGGCAATCGAAGCGAACCGGCTGTCGCCCGATCTGATCCCTGCTGCTGTGATGGCCGCGCAAGGCTATATCGAAAAAGCGAAACCGCGCTATGCGACACGCATTCTGAAAAAGGCCTGGGATGCGCATCCCCACCCGGATCTAGCCGCCGCTTTTGCTGCAATAGAACCAAACGAGACACCGCCACAAAGGATCAAGCGGTTTGCGGCGTTGACCCGCATCCATCCAGAAAACCCCGAAAGCCGAATGCTGCTGTCAGAACTGCACATCGCCAACGAGGACTTTCCCGAGGCACGCAGGGCATTGGGCGACCTTGTAGAGAAACAACCTACGGCGCGATCTGTTACGCTGATGGCCGCTATCGAACGTGGCGAGGGCGCTTCGGACACGGTCGTCAAGGGCTGGCTTGCCCGTGCATTGAACGTCTCGCGCGGTCCGCAATGGGTGTGCGAGAATTGCCAGTACATCCATCCTGAATGGAAACCCATTTGCACAAATTGTAAAAGTTTCGACACCCTTGCCTGGAAAACGCCGCCGACGCCCGAAGTCGCCATGCCGGGAGGTGTCCAGATGCTCCCGCTGATTGTGGGCTCGGTAGAGGATCAAACTTTGGTGCGAGATGATGCCGATACGATCGAGGATGTCACGTTGATTGACGACGCGGTTGTCGGGACATCAAACAACGAAACCATCAAGCCCGCCTAACCCCTACCTCTGTTATGAGGTAGGGGCCAACTCTATGGTCAGTACCAGCGGCCAATCCAAAGTTTGTCGCCGTCGATCTTCGTGATTGTACCGACAAATGGCGCGGGGGAGTTGGTGATCGGAGCGTCTGAATTCGTCACCAACTGCGTTCCGTCCGCAAATCGTACATAGTCTCCGTTCCCGTTGCTGCCGCGTTCGATAACCGCCCCGCTAGGCCCTGTGCTGTCGTTGCTGACTGTACCGACCATATTCGTGTTCGTGACGACCCTCTTCCAACTGCTCCACCCGTTGTTGTCAGCGCGGAAATAGGCGTCTTGTGTCCCGGTCGTTTCCACCAGAAACTGAGTTCCCCGAACCCCCGCGATCGAAGAACAGAACCCAACAAACGCACCATTTGTTGTCGGCGCGTTCATCGGAACGTCCGTACCCATCGGATTGCCGATCATGCCGCAAAGTGCGCGCACATCGTTCATGTTATGTGTAGCGTTGTACCAGATCGCGCGACTACCGATACCGAACGCGCCAACAGACAGGACCTTTCCCTCGGTTCGGTCCAGCGGCGTGGACTGGATGGCCGCACCGGTCATTCGCCCGGTAGCAGCGTTGATCGCGACGGCCTCGGTCCAAGCGGAACCATCAGCGGATACCTTTATGGAAAAATTGTTGCTTCCATTCAAACCCATCTCAGCGTGCCCGGAAAAGCTGGTCTGATAAAGCAAGGAGGCGGTGTCTGTTTCGCTCGCCTTGTTCAGCTTTAGCTGATGCCCAGCGCCTGCGTTATTCAGCAGCGTCGCTTCGCTGCTGACGGTCAGGCGGTTGGTGGCATCCGCGCTGGTATTGATCCCCAGCTGCGGCAGCGTTTCGACAAGCGCATTGCCGGTGACGGTGGCCCAAACGGATCCGTCCCACACGCGCAATTCCGCTGTTTCGGAATCCCAAGCCCGCCAACCCTCGCGCGGGGTCGTGAAAAACCAGGTTCCGTCAAGGTAGGCTGCAAGCTTGTTGTCGTGGCCAGCCCAATCACCACTGGGATTGGAGCCGATCGAATAAACATCGCCTTCCAACGGCAAGGCAGGCGGGTCGGTCGCATCCGTGGCCTTGACGCTTAGTTGCACGAGGATGTCCAACTGGCGCAGCGCTTCGTTATGCGTGACATGTTTTTGCGCTTGAGCAGGCAATAGATACGGAAGATCGAGGATAGACGAACGGTCGGGCATGCTGGGCCTCCGGGCATGTGTGTAACTCCGTCAGACCATGCGCGCGCTGCGTTAACCGCTCTGAAACATGGCGCGCGGCTGCTTAAGCACTTGTTAACCGTGCGACATCCGTCTTGTTCCCGCACGCCGATAAAGGCTAATGAGACGCAACAGGAAAGCGGGCGGGCGTATGCTGATCAGTATCGAAAAAAGGTTTTTCTTTGTCGCCAATACCAAGACGGCGTCGACCTCTATCGAACATGCCCTGCTGCCCTATGCTGACATCTACAGAGGCGGCACGCCCGCCCGCAAGCATACTCCGATGTCCTTGGCGATCCGGAGCTATCCGTTTCTGTTCGAGCAACCCGGCTACGAAACCGGAACGTTCTTTCGCTTCGGCGTCATGCGAGAGCCGATTGAGTGGATAAGCTCATGGTTTCGTTACCGAAAAGGAAACAAGACGGACGCGCCTCTGCCTGCTGACATGGACTTTGCAGCATTTTGGAAGGCGCGCGATTGGAATATTCAGCGGGTCAATGGCAAACCGAACCTGCAAAGCGATATGTTCTGCAACACAGGCGGCGCAATGCTGGTAGATCTGGTCATCCCCTATCACGAGCTGACAGATAAATTCGCCGCCATCTGCCGCGCGCTGAAAATCCCCGCGCCGCTGCCGCACAAGAATGTCAGCGCGCTGCGCGAAAGCTCGGCTATTCCACCGGCGCTCGAAGCGGAACTGCGCGCGCACTATGCATCCGACTATGCGCTTTGGGACAAGCTACCCGAGATCAACGCGAAGGGCATGGATAAGCTCGTGAACCGAATCGCGCCGAATATTCCGCCCAATCCGGCCCGCCG
>JAGXFI010000073.1 GCA_024637305.1 Sulfitobacter sp. | reverse complement strand
CCGATCTACGAAAAGGATGCGGAAACCGGCAAGATCGATTTTGAGCATAACCCGTTTTCCATGCCGCAGGGCGGGATGGAGGCGCTGCAGGGTGATCCGCTGGAGGTGCTGGGATATCAGTATGACCTCGCCTGCAACGGCTATGAGCTGGTGTCGGGGGCCATCCGGAACCACAAGCCCGAGATCATGTTCAAGGCGTTCGAGATCGCGGGCTATGGCGAGGATGAAGTGCGCAAGCGGTTCGGCGGTATGGTCAACGCCTTTCAATACGGCGCGCCGCCCCACGGTGGCTGTGCGGCAGGGATCGACAGGATCGTCATGTTGCTGGCGAACGAGGCCAACATCCGTGAGGTGATCCTGTTCCCGATGAACCAGCGCGCCGAAGACCTGATGATGAATGCCCCAAGCGATCCGACGTCGGATCAGCTGATGGAGTTGGGCTTGCGCGTCATTCCGCAACAGAAATAGCAAAGGGCCGCAGCAACGCGGCCCCGGCGGTCAATCCTCAAGACTGTCTTCGCGCTTTTTCTCAATCAGGCCCAGTTCTTCTTTCTTGCGCGCTTCGAAGCGCGCACCGAAGGCTTCGTTATCTTCCTCGCCTACGACCTTCTTGGCGCGGGTGAAAACCTCGTTTTCTTCTTCATCGATGTGATGCTCGTAATCGTGGCGCAGCGTCTTGAACTTGTTCAGCCAATCGGAAGAAGTCATCTCCATTCCGTTCAACTCTTCCAGCAGATCGTCGAGTTGCTGGTGTTCATGCACCGAATGGCGCGCGGCGTCCTGCCCCCAGGTTTCCGAAATCAGCTTGGAATAGAAGGTTTCTTCCTCGGCCGCGGCATGTGATTTGACATCGCAATAAAAACTTTTCCAGGCCTGCTGTCTATCCGTACTGTCGCCGGATGTGTCCGCAATACGTTCAAGCAGGGCGCGGTGTTCTTCATGGTCGGCTTTGATCGCGTCATAAATGGAGGGCATAGCGTGTCCTTTGGTTGATAATTCGCCTTTAAACGCAAAGCCAGCGGGCGCAGTTCCGCCAACGCTTCGAAATCAGGTGAAACGCGCCCGGCTTGTGCCTATATGAAAGCGGACAAGGGAGAGCGGGATGACATTCTCAGCCGAGTTTGCAGAAAAGCGTTTCGGCTATGGCCTGTCGCCCGTCATCAAACCCGTTGCATCCATCGATGCGATGCTGCGCGGTATCAGTGCAACGGACCAGATGGCTCAAAGCTTTCCCATCGAGAATTTTGAAACATTCCGCCTTCGTATGATGGCCGCCACCGCGGCGCGGAAAGCGCGCCGTCAGGCACAGGACACGGGCAACGAGGACGCGATCAAGCGCTTCACCAAGCAGCGCAATGTAATCAACCGGGAAGCCCGACAGGCGAAGGCAGACTGGCTTTTGCGCACGCTCTTGCGGCGCACCTACACAGAGCAGGCTTTCTTTGAGCGGCTCGCGGACTTCTGGGGCGATCATTTTACTGCCCAAGGCAAGGCGGGCGTGATGCGGCGCGGCACGTCGCCATATCTTGAAACTGCAATCCGACCTCATGTCGGCGGGCGCTTTGCGGATATGCTTTTCGCTGCCATCACAAATCCGCTGATGTTGCATTATCTCGATCATGACCGCTCCATTGGGCCGCAAAGCGTGCGGGCCATCAAGAATCAGGGGAAATTTGGCCTTAACGAGAACCTCGCGCGCGAGGTGATTGAACTGCACACGTTGGGCGTCGACGGTCCATACACGCAAGCTGACGTTCAGCAACTGGCAGAGTTGCTCACAGGCCTTACTTATCAGGTCGAAAAAGGCACGCGATTTCGCAAGGATTTCGCTGAACCCGGCGCGGAAACTATCTTGGGACAGACCTATGGCCCGAACCCCGGCATGGGGCCGATCCGGCAGGTCCTTGACGATCTGGCGACGCATCCCGCAACCGCAAGGCATATCGCGCGCAAATTGGCCGTGCATTTCGTCACGGACGTGCCGCCGACGGCGCTTGTGAGTCACATTGAACAGGCATTCATCCAAAGTGACGGTGATCTGATGGCGTCTTATGCGGCCATGCTGGAACACCCTGCGGCCTGGCAAACGGATGCGTTGAACATTCGTCCGCCGCTTGAGTTTGTAAGCGCCGCGATGCGTGCATTGGCGATCAAGCCAGAGCCACTGCTACGCCATGGCGAGAAAGAAGTCGCTGCGCTATTCTACGGTCCCATGGCCCTGATGGGGCAGCGATTTCAGCAACCCAACGGTCCTGATGGTTGGCCGGAAGAGGACGAAGCCTGGGTTACCCCGCAAGGCATCGCGGCCCGCGTCGAATGGGCGATGGGCGTTCCACGCAAGATCGCCAGCCCGCTGCCCGATCCCCGCGAATTCGTGGCTCACGCGCTGGGCGCTACTGTCCCCGGCGAGGTCGCCTTTGCTGCTGCCGCCGCCGAAAGCCGCCATGAGGCAATTGGCCTCGTGCTGTCATCCCCCGCGTTTCAAAGACGATAGGAAGAACCGCCATGACCGCCGCGCTATCCCGCCGATCATTTCTGAGCCGCAGCGCCTTTATCGGATGTTCGTTGGCCGCAAGTCCTTTGTTGACTCCGGTCAGCTTTGCCGCGGCACCTTGGGAGAACCGGCTGGTCGTCATTATCTTGCGTGGCGGCATGGATGGGTTGGACGTGGTGCGGCCTGTTGGCGATCCTTCTTTTGCCGCGCTGCGCAGCCGCACGATGGCAGAGACGGGTTTCGACCTTGACGGCCAGTTTCAGTTGCATCCGGCGTTGGGCGATCTGATGCCGCTCTGGCAGGCGGGCGAACTGGGGTTCGTCCATGCCGTTTCTACCCCATACCGCGACAAAAGAAGCCATTTTGACGGCCAGGACTTGCTGGAAGCAGGCACCGAGAACCTTGGTAGCCAGATCCGTGACGGTTGGCTCAACCGGATGCTGCAACAGATACCTGGCGTGCAAGCAGATACCGCTTACGCAATTGGTCACAGCGATATGAAATTGCTGTCCGGGTCAGCGCCCGTGGCGAACTGGGCACCGGAATCGGACCTGCGCCTTAGCCCGCAGGCTTTGCGTTTGGCTGAGCTGGTCATGGAAAGCGATCCACAGATGCATGCGGCTCTGGCCGAGGCGATGTCACTTGCCGAGGCAGGTCGTGCGCTTGGCGGGTTGGAGCGAGGCGAACGCACGCCGCCGCACTTGCAGATTGCCCGCTATGCGGCCGACAGGCTCAACCGTGATGCGCGCATCGCTGCGTTTTCGCTGAATGGTTGGGACACGCATCGCGCCCAGGCACAAACGCTTACGCGTGCATTGGGGCCGCTGTCCGAGACGCTGTTGGCCTTGAAATCCGGCACCAAACAAGAGGTCTGGCAGCGCACGGCGATAATTGCGATGACAGAATTCGGGCGTACGGCGCGCGAAAACGGGACTGGCGGGACCGATCACGGGACGGGTGGGCTGATGGTGCTCGCCGGCGGGGCAATTCGCGGTCGCGTTGTCCATGGTGACTGGCCAGGTGTTGGGGCGGACGCTCTCTATGATGGGCGCGACCTTATGCCGACCCGGGACGTGCGCGCGCAGGCAGCCTGGATCATGCGGGGCATAACGGGCATCGACACCAGCTTGCTGGAACGACACGTATTTCCCGGTCTCGACATGGGGTCCGACCCGAACCTGCTTTTTTAGTCGAAAAAGCCCAGCGTGGTGGTGTATAGCCAGATATTGTTACCAAGATCTGCGGTGCCAGTCTGGATGGAGCCTACGGCGGCAACTGCGAGGCCGACGACGGCGGCACACAGGACAACCCAATCAACGGTAACCGCGCCTGACTCTTCGGTCCAGAAATCCGATCTAAAAAAATTCATCACTCGTTCCTTTGCTATCTGTACAAATCTTTCTAGAGGCTCAATGTGGCGAGATTACGGTAGTTGGTCGTTGAAATTCCGACGCAGCAGGTTTTCTGAATGCGCATTTCCTGACTTGGCGGTTGTCCCGGATCCGCCTAGGGTGCGGGCATGAATGAAAGAACCCAGGAAACGCCATCAGGCGCATATGTCCCGGACTGGCGTGCACCGCCCGAGCCGGAGGGTGGCGTTCTGACAGGGCGCTATGCGCAGTTGGAACGCCTGAACGCGGATGCCCATGCCGCCTTGCTCTTTCGTGTTTTCCAAGGCGCAGATGCTCTTTGGGATTATATGCCTTACGGGCCGTTTTCTTCTGCTACACAGTACCATCGTTGGGTCCGCGACGCTGAAAGAAAGCCAGATCCTCTGTTCTATGCGATCCGCAATCTGGAGAGCGGCCAGTGGGAAGGGGTGGCAAGCTATTTGCGCATAACGCCCGAGGCCGGGTCGATAGAGGTCGGCCACATCTGCTTTTCTCCCGCGCTTCAACGAACCCGTGCCGCGACCGAAGCAATGTTTCTGATGATGCAATGGGCATTCGAAGCCGGGTACCGCCGATATGAGTGGAAATGCAACGCCCTCAACGTACGATCGCGCCGCGCGGCGCAGCGGCTTGGTTTGAGCTATGAGGGTATCTTTCGCCAGGCGGCGATCGTTAAGGGGCGCAACCGCGACACCGCATGGTTTGCCGCCATCGACGCCGAATGGCCCGCCCTGAAGGAAGCGTTCACCACCTGGCTTGCCCCGTCCAACTTCAACAACGAGGGCCAGCAGCGCGAGAGCCTCGGTGATTTGACCGCGCTGGTGCGCGCGGCGGCAGACCCCACCCTCAGATAGCGATTTTCTGGGTCAACCGCTTTTGGATAAGACCCGCAATAGCCGCGGTTTCCGAAGCTGCGGATTGGCCCAATGCGCGTTTCTCCGCCAAGGCCAGAGCCGCTTCTTCCAGCCGATTGTCATGGGCGCTACGCGCCACCCCGCTGAGGAATTGAACGACATAGTCAAGTATGCGGTCGTCGGTTCCCTCCCCCAGAACGTCGGCGATGTGAGACATATCGTCCTGAAACGCGATCATATCCGGCACGACCTGTTCGTCACTTAACGCGCGGGGCCCTGATGGCCTTCGGTCAACGGGCAACGCGGCCAGAATGAGTTCCTGAAAGGTCGCGATGGATGTGATCGGTTTTTCCAGAAAGCCATCCGCCCCCGCAGCCAGCGCGTCAGTCTTGCGATGCGTGTCGCCGGACGTCCCGATGACGACGCTGACCTTGTTTTCCATCTGTGCCAGTTCAGCAATCAGGTCCACGCCGTTGCCGTCAGGCAAACCGAGATCCACAATCACGACTGAGGGGCGATAGACTTGCAGATGGCGCCGTGCAGAGCGCAAGCAATCCGCGCGTCTGATCCGCGCACCGGATCGCAAGCACAAAAGGCGCATTGCTTCGCAGGCGTAGCGGCTGTCTTCGATCACCAAAACGGTGAGGCCAAGAAGCGGCCGGGCTGCGGTAGGGGCCGGCAATTGTGCCGAAAAGGGGTCAGTGCTGTCCATCGGTGCCTCCGGTCAAATTCCGAATCTGACATCATCGTTACCCATGCGTACCTAACAGGGGGTTAACAGCCTCCATTGCCCTGCGCGCCGCAACGCGGCATAACAGGCGAAACCCTAGTGAGGAGTGTGGAAATGATCGGTCGTCTCAACCATGTCGCCATAGCCGTCCCGGACCTAGAAGCGGCGGCGGACCAGTACCGCAATGCACTGGGCGCAAACGTGGGTGCGCCGCAGGATGAACCGGACCATGGTGTCACGGTCATCTTCATCGAACTGCCAAATACCAAGATAGAACTGCTTTATCCGCTCGGCGATGCCTCTCCGATCCAGGGGTTTCTGGATAAGAACCCGTCGGGCGGCATCCACCATATCTGCTATGAGGTGGACGACATCATCGCGGCCCGCGATCACCTCAAATCCACTGGCGCGCGTGTCCTGGGTAACGGTGAGCCCAAGATCGGTGCGCATGGCAAGCCTGTGATTTTCCTGCATCCCAAGGATTTCAACGGCGCGCTCGTCGAGCTTGAGCAGGTCTGAACGATGGGCTTGACCTCCGCTCTCGTACTGCTGGCCGTCGTGTGGTTCATGTTGTTTCTCATCATCCTGCCGATCCGCGTGCAGACCCAGGGCGATCTCAAGGAGATTCTCCCCGGAACTCACGCCGGTGCGCCGGAACATCATCACCTGAAAAGGAAAGCGTTCTGGACAACAGTGATTGCGCTGGCAATCTGGGCCGTGCTGTGCGGCATCATCCTGTCGGGATGGATCACGGTGGACGGAATCGAACAGTTTATGGGCGGGAACCCTGCTGCGGCAGCAAATGGAACAGGTGGGTAAAGGTCGCGGCCCCTAAGATCGGGATCACGAGGTTCAGCACAGGCACCGTCAGTGGAATTGCCATGAGCGTCCCCGCCGCCCAGATCGTGAGCATATGTTGCCTGCGCAACTGTCGCGCCCGTGTGCGTCCCACCCGGCGCATGGCTGCGAGGGTGTAGTATTCTCGCCCCAGCAAGAACCCGTTCACAGCCCAAAAGATGAACAGCGCCAGCGGCGCAAAGATCACGTACAGCAAAAGCGCGGCGATGTTGACCAACAGCAGCACGCCAAGAAAGTTTACCGTATCCTTCAGCCCTTCGAAGAACGGCGTGCGCGGTCCTTGCGGCAGTGTGGGGTAATGCACCGCCTCGACCGCGTCGGCGACATCATCGAGGAACATGGACGTAATGGCTGATGCAACGGGAATCATCAGGAATATCGACAGCACGGCAAGCAGCAAGGCCGCACCCCAGCTGACCAGATCGTCGACCCAGCGGACTTCGCCCAATATGGGAATCCAGACCTCGTCTCCCACAAGGTAGTTGCCCAGCCAGACAAAGCCTGCCCCCACGCCGATCAACAACACCAGCGCGAGGCCAACGCCGATCAGCATGACACGCATGAAGCGCCTGTCGCCCAGCTGGCCGAGGGTCAATGTGATCGCCCGAAAGACCGATCCTAAAGCCACGTCGTAATGCCCGCTAAGTCAGGGCGCGGACGCTCCGGCGGCGCGCTCTTTTCGGTGCCGATGTGGATAATTCCGGCGATGCGCTCGTGGTCATCGAGGCCGAAACCTTCGCGCATGAAGGCGCGGTCATGGCTGGGCCAGCCGGTCAGCCAATTCGCGCCCCAACCTGCCGCCAATGCAGCGTTCAGCAGCGCGAGACAGACGGCCCCTGCGGAATAGGTCTGCTCCAGTGCGGGGATTTTTTCGCTCTCGCGGCGAACTTCGATAACGGCCACCGCCAGATGCCCCTGATCGAATTGCGAGCGGCCCTTGTCGATCTGCTCGGTCTCCAACCCCAATGCCTCGCCGCGCTGCTGGGCCAGCGCCGCCAACGGCAACATCGCCGCAGTATTTATCACAATAAACCGCCACGGTTCCAATTTTCCGTGATCGGGCGTGCGCGCCGCCGCAGTCAGCAACTGCATCAGCATATCCTGGTCCGGCACGGGTGGCTGCAACGTCTTGGCAGGCCGCGATCGTCGGGTCAGAAGGAAGTCAAGCGCCTGTTGATTGCGGTCCGGCATCGTCTAAATCCCCAGCTTTTTTGCCATCTCGTCGATGGTATCGCGCAGAAACGCATCAAAGCGCTGCCCCGGTTGACGAATTTCGAACGCCTTGCCAAAGGGATCTTCTGCGACTGTCTTGCTTCCCGACAGGGCTTCGATGGCAGCGTGACCACAGAACGGCACGTATACTTCGGAATAACCGCCCTCATGGACCAGCACCAGCTTGCCACCACACAGACGCGCCGCGGTGTCTTTCATCCGAAGCGTCATCTGCCGATACGTGTCCGCCGTGGCCAGCATCCGCGCCAGTGGATCGATTACAGACGCGTCATAGCCGCAGGCGACAATTATGATATCGGGCTTGAACGCTTCGATTTGCGGAATGACAATCCGGTCAAGCGTATGCAGATATGCGGTATGCCCCATCCCCGCCGGCAGCGGCAGGTTGAGGTTGCAGCCTTCACCGGCCCCCTCGCCACGGTCGCTCATCGCGCCTGTATAAAGCGGATAATTCCCCTCCTGATGCAGCGAAATCGTCAGCACGTCATCGCGACTGTAGAAAATATTCTCGGTTCCATTCCCATGATGCACGTCCCAGTCCAGCACGACGACACGCCCTGCCAGTCCCTTGGCTTTCGCCGCTTCGATCGCGATGGCGATATTGGCCAAAAGGCAAAACCCGTTCGGCTTGTCGGGCAGGCAATGATGTCCCGGAGGGCGGCTGAGCGCATAGGCGTTGTCCAGATCCCCCGACAATACGGCATCGACGGCGGCCACGGCCAGACCTGCGGAAAGAGCGGCGAGGTTGTACCCTCCCGTCGCAAACGGCGCATTCGGCCCCAGTTCACCACCGCCACTGTCGGACAGGCGCTTGAATTCGTTCAGATAGCTTTGCGGATGAACGCGCAGCAGCGCTTCTTCGCTGGCTTCGTCGGCAGACCGCTGGTCAAGCTGTCCCGTCAGGCCCGTCACATCCATCAGGTTCTTGAGCCGTCGCTTTGTCTCAGGGCTTTCGGGCAGACCCCCTGCGGCAAGA
This sequence comes from Sulfitobacter sp., assembly GCA_024637305.1. GTDB lineage: Bacteria > Pseudomonadota > Alphaproteobacteria > Rhodobacterales > Rhodobacteraceae > Sulfitobacter. The sequence continues at coordinate 21,822 of JAGXFI010000073.1, read as the reverse complement.
GGTTGCACCAAACCTCCAATCGGCATGGTAAAGGCATAGTTCCCGCCCGCGTGCCAGAGGGTGCGTTCGTCAAAGAAAAATCCGGTGGACATGCAGTTCAGGCCTTTCGTTGCGTTTCCACCAGAAACTGACCCAAGCCCGCACGATTGTCTATGGGGCCTCCGCGACCAATGCGGCGACATCGAGCGGCCGGTTGTACATCGCCAGGTGCCCCTCCCTGTCTCGGGGCCAGTCTTCGGGCGCGCGGTCACGGTAAAGCTCGACCCCGTTGCCTTCAGGATCGCGCAGATAGATCGCCTCGCTGACCCCGTGGTCCGCCGCACCATCCAGTGAAATGCCAGCATCCAGCACCCGCCGGACCACGGTACCAAGCGCCTCACGGTCCGGATAAAGGAACGCCGCGTGATAGAGCCCGGTGTGCCCATGAGGCGGTGGCGTGCCGCCTTTGCTGTCCCAGGTGTTCAGACCGATGTGATGATGATACCCGCCCGCGCCCAGAAACGCCGCCTGGTCGCCATAGCGCGCGGTGACGGGAAATCCGAGGATGTCACGGTAAAACGCAACCGCGCGTTCGAGGTCCGCGACACGCAGGTGGACATGGCCGATCGAGGGGGGGGCAGACATTGTGTCCTCCAAAAATGTGACCATAATGTAGAGGTGGCAGTGAGGTCTCGCAAGGCGCAGAAAAGCGCAGACATGGTGCGATCATGTAGGAGGATCGCAAGCCATGAAAACACGCCGCTTTGATCTCGGACAAGGTAGGCCGCGACCGCAACAGGTATCGTTCAGGCAACGTTGGCGTTTAACGCGACGCGATTTGAAGCGAGGAGGAACCTAATGGCAGTACTCATTTTATTTGCAACGATCGAAGGACAGACCGCAAAGATAGCTCGATTCATCGAGACCGAATTGCAAGGTGCGGGGTGTGATGCCACCTTGGTTGATGCGTCGGACAAGATGGCAAAAGTAACCTTTGACGGTTTCGATACCGTGATTCTGGCCGCGCCTGTGCATGAACGGCGGCATCCGGCCAGCTTTGAATTGCTCCTGACCGCAAGCAGGGCCGACCTGGCCGCGCGACGTACAATGATGATTTCGGTCAGTCTTGGCGCGGCGTTTACAACGCTAAAGGAAGAGGCGCGGGAATATCTGGTCGAAATGAAATTACGCACGGGTCTTGAGCCTGATGCCGAGCTGCTGGTTGCCGGGGCCGTGCGACCCAGCAGCTATGGCTATTACGAGACTCAGATTCTGCGGCACGCGATCTTGCGTGACCAGACCATTGATCCGCGCACCCAGGAACGCGAATTCACCGATTGGGATGAACTGGCGGCTGCCGTGAAGGGTTTCGCGGGTGTGGATGCGTAAGCACCGGCATTCACGTCGCGACCTGCGTGATCATTGCGCGTTGCGAAAGCGTCGCCGCAGTTCATGGTCTGCGACGAGTGCAGGAAGACCGCGAAAGCCGGCCTCCCGCTAAAGGGTTACCCAACCATTCCCACTATCTCATAGGTCTTTTTCAAGATCGGTGCCGTAATTTCGCGCGCCTGTTCTGCGCCGCGCGCGAGGATCCGGTCAATCTCTGTCACATCACCCATCAGGCGTTCCATCTCCGCCGAAATCGGCGCAAGCTTGGCCACGGCCAATTCGGCCAGCGCAGGCTTGAACGTGCCGAATTGCTGGCCGCCCATGTCTGCCAAAACCTGCTCTACGGACTGTTCGTTGAGCGCCGCGAAGATGTTTACCAGATTGCGCGCCTCGGGGCGACCATCCAGTCCGGCGACTTCGGAGGGCAGGGCATCGGGGTCCGTCTTGGCCTTGCGGATCTTCTTGGCGATGGTATCCGCATTATCGGTCATGTTGATGCGGCTGGCATCGCTGGGGTCGCTTTTCGACATTTTCTTGGACCCATCCCGCAAGGACATGACGCGGGTCGCGGCCCCCTCGATGACCGGCTCAGTCAGGGGAAAGAAATCCACGTCGTAGTCATGGTTGAATTTCGCCGCGATGTCGCGGGTCAGCTCAAGGTGCTGTTTCTGATCCTCGCCTACGGGGACATGCGTGGCGTGGTACACCAGAATATCCGCCGCCATCAGTGCGGGGTATCCAAACAGGCCAAGCGACGCCGCCTCGGCGTTCTTGCCGGCCTTGTCTTTCCACTGCGTCATCCGCCCCATCCAGCCCATGCGCGCCACGCAATTGAAGATCCAGCCCAGTTGCGCGTGCTCCGGCACAGCGGACTGGTTGATCAGGATGGATTTTTCCGGACTGATGCCCGATGCGATGAACCCCGCCGCCAGTTCCCGCGTGCTATGGCGCAATTTGTCAGGATCTTGCCAGACGGTGATCGCGTGCAAATCGACCATGCAATAGACTGTCTCGAAATCACCGGCGTTTTGCATGTCAACGAACCGCTTGATCGCCCCCAGATAATTCCCCAGATGCAAGTCGCCCGAGGGCTGGATTCCCGAGAAAACGCGCGGGGTGAAGGTGCTGTCAGGCATGGACTATCCGATCAGGGCTGGAATTGACGGTGCGAAGGGCTTACCCACGCCACTGACCCCCGTCAAGGAGCGCTCCCATGTCCGACCCTGCCTTCGTCCCACCTGTCAATAAGCTGCCACCGGCGGTCCTGTTGATGTTCTTTGCCATCGCCGGCGTCGAAGCTGCGCTGGCGCTCGGCAATGCGGGCTTTGTCGGCGGGCCACAGGCGATTGGCTGGCGGCTGGCGCTTGTCCGCGAATGGGGCTTTTCCGCCGTGATGTTCGATCAGATGCTGGCATCCGGCACTTGGCCGCTCCGCCATGTTGCGCGTCTTGTGACCTATCCGTTCATTCACCTCAGCTTCAGCCATAGTCTTTTCGCGATGGTCCTGTTGCTCGCCTTGGGCAAGATGGTTGCCGAACGCATGGGCAGTCTCGCGTTTCTCGCGGTGTTCTTTGTGTCCAGCATCGGCGGCGCGTTGGTCTATACGCTCTTGTTGAGTGACGAAGTGTGGCTGGTCGGAGCATACCCCGGCGTTTACGGTCTGATCGGCGGCTACAGCTTTGTCCTGTGGAGATCACTCGCCGCCAAAGGCGGGCCGCAGGCGCAGGCATTCACGCTGATTACGTTGCTGATGGGATTGCAATTGATCTGGAGCGTCTTTGCGGAAATCGGCAACACCTGGGTTGCGGAACTGGCGGGTTTCGCCTGGGGCTTTGCGCTGTCTTTCGTCCTCGCACCCGGAGAGTGGGCCAAACTGCGCACCCGTTTCCAGCAAAGGCGTTAGCGCCGCAACGCACCTTTGAATTCCTGCATGCGGAAAGCACCGATCAGCTGTCCGAAGCCGAAATAACTGACCGCACCGATGCTCAGCAGCACCAACAGCGCCAGGCCGCGCCACCACGGCAGTCCAAGGAACGGTTGCAGTGCGACGTTGCCCAACCAAAGCGCGCAGCCCATCGCGGCGGATGCGATCAGAATGCGCCAGATGCGCTTGTGAAAACGCGCATCCAGACGCGCCTCTTCGCCAAAACGCCGCGCGCCGATGGCGAGCATCGCATACATCGCCCAGCCGGCGAGCGTCGTCGCAATGGCAGGGGCGATCCAGCCGACAACGGGCGCAAGCCCCACCGCGATCACGGCGTTGATGACCATCGTTGCAAGCGCATAGTGAAAAGGCCGACGCGTATCTTCGCGGGCGAAATAGAGCGGCTGCAGAATTTTCTGCAACACGAAGGCAGGAAGGCCAAGCGCATAGATCATCACCGCCGTTGCAATCGCCGCCGTGTCGTCAACCGAAGACGCACCGCGTTCGAACAGGACGGAAACAAGCGTCAGAGGGATGATCACCAGCGCGACCGAAGCCGGTAGCGTCAGCGCCAGCGCGATCTCTGCCGCACGGCTCAGGCCTGCGCGGGCACCTGTATGATCCCCGGCGCGCAAGCGCCGCGAAAGATCCGGCAGCAGGACAACACTCACCGCGACTCCCACCACGCCAAGCGGCAACTGGTACAGCCGATCGGCCGCGAACAGCCAGCTGACTGCCTTGTCATATTGTGAGGCGACCAACTGCCCCACGACGAGGTTGATCTGCATCACCCCCGATGCCATGGCTGCGGGCAGGGCGATCACCACCATATTCCGCATATCCGGCGTCCAGCGCGGGCGGGACAGTCGCAGACTGAAGCCAGCCTGCTTGGCCCCGTACCAGGTAAGCGCCATCTGTGCGATACCAGCCAGCGGAATGGCCCAGACCAGCCACCAGATCGCCTGCCCGCCCGTGACCGCGCCAATCACCATCGCGCTGATGACAAAGATATTGAGCAACACAGGTGCCGCCGCCGCCACGGCGAAACGGCCCGTTGCATTCAGGATGCCCGAAAACAGTGCGGCAAGTGACATGAACATGATGTAGGGAAACACGATCCTGCCAAAGGCGACCGTCATGTCGAAACGTGGATCGCCCACAAATCCCTCGGCGGTCGCCCAGACCAATGCAGGCATGAAAACCATCGCCAGTGCTGACAGCAGCGTCACGACGAGGGCCAGCCCGTTGAAAGCGTCGCGCGCAAACGACTCCGCCCCCTCGTCGCTCTCCAGTTTCTTGGCAAACATCGGCACGAACGCCGCATTGAACGCTCCTTCGGCGAAAAAGCGGCGGAACATGTTGGGCAGGCGAAACGCCGCGACAAAGGCGTCCATGACGGGCCCCGGTCCGATCAGCGAAAGGATGATGATCTCGCGCACAAAGCCCAGGATGCGGCTCAGCAGCGTCCAGATGCCGACGGTAAACAGACCGGAGATAAGGCGGATGGGTTTCATGCTGGGCGGTGGCCTTTTGGTGGGCGCTCGGCGTTGGCGTAGCGATTGACGGGGCCTTTCGCAATGCAGATCATGTATCTGCGCGCTTTGCCCCTTCGCTGATCGCTTCGCGCAACCGCTTTTCGAGGCTGCGCTGTTTGCCTTCGGCATAATATTTCAGGCCGAACATGTCCTTGACGTAGAAGGTATCGACAACCTGCTCGCCATATGTCGCGATCACGGCATTGGCGATATAGACGTTCGCCCCCGCAAGACAGCGCGCCAGATCATATAGCAATCCCGGACGGTCACGCGTATCAACCTCGATAATGGTGTAGATTTCGGACCCTTCGTTGTCGAAGGTGATATGCGTTGGCACCCGAAAGGCTTTCTCGCGTTTTTTCACCTTGTCGCGCGATTTCAGCGCTTCGCGGGCGATGACTTCGCCGCGAAGGGTGCGTTCGATCATCTGACGCAGCCGTGGCAAGCGCGCGGACTCGTAGGCATTGCCGTCTGCGTCCTGAATCCAGAACGCGTCCGTTACATACCCGTCTTTGGTCGTATAACTGCGCGCGTCGACAACGTTCGCGCCCACCAGTGCCAATGCACCGGCAAGGCGCGAAAAGATGCCGGGGTGATCCGCCATCACAAAGCACGCCCGTGTCGCATCCCGGTCCTCGTCGGGATGCAGGTCGATGCGGATGTCGTCCGAACCGATATCGCGTAACAAGTTCGCGAACGCCAAATGCGCCGTGACGTGCAGGCCCTGCCAGTAAGGATCATAGTGCCGGGACGTCTCGGTCTTGAGGTCTTTCTTGGGCCATCCCGCCAGCGCCGCGCGCAAGGTCTTCTTGGCTTCCGCACCGCGGTTCTCGCGGTTGAGATCCTCCAGTCCGGTCTCCAAAGCCCGCTTCGTCTGTCGGTAAAGCCCGCGGATCAGGACTGCTTTCCAATTGTTCCAGGTGTTCGGCCCGACGCCGCGAATATCGCAAACGGTCAGCACACAGAGCAGATCGAGCCGCCGGATCGTTTGCACCGCCTTGGCGAAATCCCGAACGGTGCGCGGGTCCGCGATGTCGCGTTTCTGCGCCATGTCCGACATCAACAGGTGATAGCGCACCAGCCACTCCGCCGTTTCGACCTCTTCTTGCTTGAGCCCCAGTCGCGGTGCGACCTTGCGCACGATCTTGGCCCCCAGGATTGAATGATCCTCGGATCGGCCCTTGCCGATATCATGCAACAGCAGCGCCACATAGAGAACCCGCCTGTTGACCCCTTTTCTGAGGATCGACGAGGCAACCGGCAATTCCTCTTCCAACTCGCTCTTTTCGATCCGGGCAAGGTTGGCGATGCACTGGATGATATGTTCGTCCACGGTATAGCTGTGGTACATGTTGAACTGCATCATCGCCACGACCGGTTCGAATTCCGGTATAAATGCGGCGAGCACGCCCAATTCGTTCATCCGCCGCAACGCGCGTTCGGGATTGCCGTGTTTCAACAGCAAATCCAGAAATATCCGCTGCGCTTCGGGGTCGTTCCGCATCCCGTCGTCGATCAGATGCAGGTTCGCCTTGACCGTGCGCATCGCATCGGGATGCAGCAGCATGCCGGTGCGAAGTGCCTCTTCGAACAGTCGCAGCAGGTTCAGCTTGTCGCTGAGGAACGCCGCGTCATTGATGATCGCCATCCGGTTGTGAACGACCTCATAGCCATCCTTTGTTTTCGGGCGACGCCGAAATATCCGTTCAAGCAGCGGCTCGGGCTTGACGTGCGCGGCCTCCAGCTTGGTCAGGAAAATGCGGGTCAGATCACCGACGACTGTCGCATGCCTGAAATAGGCCTGCATGAACACTTCGACGCCCCGCCGGCCCGCCTTGTCTTCGTATCCCATCGCCTCCGCGACGGCGACCTGCATGTCAAAGGTCAGCTGCTCCGTGGCGCGGCGGGTCAGTAAATGCAGATGCCCGCGTACTGCCCACAGGAAATTCTCAGCCGCGCGAAACGTCTCGAACTCGTCTGCCCGAAAGACGCCCCTCGCCACCAGTTCGGCGGCGCGTTCGACGCCGTGGATATATTTCGCGATCCAGTAAAGCGACTGCAAGTCCCGCAGGCCGCCCTTGCCCTCTTTGACGTTCGGCTCCACGACATAGCGCTCGCCCTGCTTTTCATGCCGCGCATCGCGCTCGGACAGCTTTGCTTCGATGAAATCACGACCCGATCCTGAGAAAAGCTCTTTCTTCAGCGTGGTATCCAGCTCAGCGGCCAGATCGGTGTCTCCGGCGACATAGCGGTGTTCCAGCAGGCTGGTCTGGATTGTGAAGTCTTCCGCACCAAGTCGTACACAGTCGCGGATCGTCCGGCTGGAATGGCCGACCTTCAGCTTCAGATCCCACAGGATGTAGAGCATGGATTCGATGATATTCTCGGCCCTGGCGGTTACCTTGTAAGGCGTCAGGAACAGCAGATCGACATCGGAGAACGGGGCCATCTCGCCCCTTCCGTATCCACCCACGCCGATAACGGACAGACGTTCGGGAGCGGTCGGGCTGGAAATGGGGTGCAAGCATTCAGTGGCGACCAGAAGGGCGGCCTTGACCAGGCCGTCAGTCAGGTAGGTATAGCTGGCCGTCATGGCACGCGCGTCCATCGGATGCGCTGCAAACCCCTTCGCTATCGCTGCGCGGCCCTTGGTTTGAGCATCTCGCAGCAACGTTACGGCGGCGCTGCGCTGCTGTGCGACGTCCTCGATTCCTTCGGTCGCAGCGCTGTGCGCAGCCATCACCGCATCGAGATCAAAGATGTCGGCCGGCGGCGCTATGAGGCGCGGCACATTGGCCGCACCTGTATCTGTTTGCGTTGTTCCGGTCATCGAAAGCTCAGAACCCGGCCCCGCCGAATGTCACCGGCGCAGGGTCAAGGAGGACGACCTGGCGGTTCCTGATCGTTGCCACTGCAAGCGCACGTTCGTTGGTTCCGTCACGCTTCAGTCTGAAGGCTCCGCTCGCCCCACGAAAACCCGCGCCTTGGGTCAGCGCAGCGCCGGTCAATGCATTTGGCCTGCCCGCTTGCACCAGCGATCCGATTGCCGCAATCCCGTCAAAGGCCAACCCGGCGATTCCCAAAGGCTGTCCGCCGTAGGCGCTGGCGTAACGCTGGTTGAACGCGGCGGAGGCGTTTGTATCGGGCATTGCGAACCACCCCCCCTGTACTCCGGGCAGATCAAGCGTCTGAATGGGTGCGTCCCAACGGGTCAGGCCGATATACTGCGTGCCGGTCGGCGTTATGCCAACCTCCGGCAAAAGTTGCGCGAAGAGCGGCAGCGCCGTGGCGGAATTTGTCGTCAGGAAGAGGGCGTTCGCTCCCGAGCTGTCCAGTGCCGCTTTGACCCGCGGTACTGCCGCGATAACGGATTCCTGACTGAGCGCATAGTCGACCGACCCCGCCAGCGTTGCGCCATTGGCAGCGATTGCCTGTGCGATTGCATCGCGCCCCAATTGGCCGGCAACATCCTGCGCATGCAGCACGACAATACGATCCTTGCCCTGACGTTTGGCATAACCGACGAGCCGGTTGGCGGTGTTGTTGAAGGTCGGCCCGAGAATAAAGACGTTTCCGCCCGCAATTGTCGGGTTGTTGGAGAACGACAGCACGTTCACCCCGTCACCGGCAACGGCGACACCGACAGCATTGGCGGCTTCGGCGTAAACCGGTCCAAGAATGATCTTGGCCCCGTCAGCAACCGCCTGACGCGCGGCATTCGCCGCTTGGGTCGCATTGCCCGCAGTGCTGTAAACCCGCAGGTCAATGTTGACACCGTCGGTTCCCGCAATTGCCAATTTCGCCGCATTCTCAAGATTTTGCGCCAACAGGTCATCGGACGCGCTCCCGCCGCGCGGGACCAGCAGCGCCACAGGGACCGGCGCATTCGTGTCGATCTTCGGCCCGCCTGAGCCAGCCACGCTTCCTATTGCGGCGGGGTCGCACGCTGCCAGAAACAGGGTGAATAGCGGTAGCAACAGCAGGTGCCACGGGTTGCGGACGGCACGGAAAAAGGCAATCATCGTTATCATACTCCCAAGGTTTTTTTGGTGCTCAGGCCATGGCCGGAAACGCGGTAGGCTGTCCCGACGGGCTTTGTTCACGTATCCGAGATAATAGACAGTGCGAAAGGCGGGTCCAGCGTTGAATTTTCAAAAGGTGCCTCTCACGGCCGGCCTCTACTTTGTCGGCGTGCCGATTGGCACTGCCCGCGACATCACGTTGCGCGCGCTTGACGTGCTTGCCAGCGCCGATGTGCTGGTCGCGGAAGACACGCGCAGCATGCGCAAGCTGATGGATATTCACGGCGTCCCGTTGGAGGGGCGCCGCATCGCAGCACTGCACGATCACAGTGCAGACGGTGTAATGGACCGTCTGGTCGGAGCGGTTCGCGATGGCGCGTCGGTGGCCTATGCGTCCGAAGCGGGGATGCCGCTGATCGCCGATCCGGGTTTCGAGCTTTCGCGTGCGATGGTAAAGGCGGACCTGCCCGTGACCTGCGCGCCTGGGCCGTCCGCCGTCCTGACCGCACTGACGTTGGCCGGGCTGCCGACGGATGCATTTTTCTTCGCCGGTTTTCTGCCTAACGCGCACGCTGCGCGGGTTTCTGCGCTGGAAAAACTCCGTGATATTCCCGGAACGCTGGTTTTTTACGAATCGCCCAAGCGTGTCGGTGCCATGTTGCGTGACGCCGCACAGGTTCTGGGCGCGGAGCGTAATGCCGCCGTCTGCCGCGAATTGACCAAGAAATTCGAGGAAACGCGCCGTGGAACCTTGGAGGAACTGGGCGCGATCTATGAAAAAACCTCTCCGAAAGGCGAAGTGGTGGTGCTGGTGGATCGCGGTACTTCGCACAGCGTTAACGTATCTGATCTAGAACAGACACTGAGGGACGCGCTTGAGCGGATGTCGATGCGCGATGCGGTCGATGCGGTCGCCAAGGCGCATGATCTGCCACGGCGTGAAGTGTATCAGGCAGCCCTTGGACTGGGAAAGGATCGCCGATGACCGCAGGGTCGCAAAAACAACAGCGCGGGCAGACCGCCTATCTTGCGGGCTTGGCAGCCGAAAGCCGAATCGCTCAGGATTATGAGCGGCGTGGTTTTGCCGTGGCGCGCATGCGCTGGCGTGGCAAGTCCGGCGAAATCGATCTGATCCTGCGCGACGGGGAAGGGCTGATCTTTGTCGAGGTCAAGCACAGTCGCAGCTTTGCCCGCGCAGCGGAGCGTGTCAGCCCAGCACAGATGCGCCGTATCTACCGCTCTGCCGAGGAATACCTGGCCGGAGAACCGGCCGGACAATTGACGAATGTGCGTTTCGACGTTGCCATGATGGACGGGCAGGGCATGATAGAAATTATCGAAAACGCTTTCGGGCACGGCTGACCCATTGCGCAAGACCGCCTGCTGGGTCATCTAGGATGGAACAGCCTTGGGGGATAATCCGTGAAAGTAGCCTTCCAGATGGACCCGATCGGGTCGGTCAACATCGACGCAGACAGCAGTTTCCGCCTCGCGGAAGAAGCGCAAGCGCGGGGACATTCGCTATTTTATTATCCGCCCGACTCTCTCGCCTATCAGGAAGGCCGCATTACCGCGCGCGGCCACGACCTGACAGTACAGCGCGTTCAGGGAGATCATGCGCATCTGGGCCCCGAACGCGAAGTAGACCTGTCGGAATTCGATGTCGTGTGGCTTCGTCAGGATCCGCCTTTCGACATGCATTACATTACCCTGACGCATCTGCTGGACCGGATCGCAGGCACGACGCTGGTGGTGAACGATCCTTTCTGGGTCCGGAACTACCCTGAAAAGCTGTTGGTCCTGGATTTTCCCGATCTCACGCCGCCGACGACTGTCGCGCGAGACTTGGCCACGATCAAGGCGTTCAAGGACAAGCACGGCGATGTCATTCTCAAACCTCTTTACGGCAATGGCGGCGCAGGTGTGTTCCTGTTGAACGAAGCGGATCGCAATCTCAGTTCATTGCACGAATTGTTCACCGGATTTTCGCGTGAGCCGCTGATCGTCCAGAAATTCCTTCCTGACGTTTCCAAAGGTGACAAGCGGGTGATCCTTGTCGACGGGCAAGCTGTGGGGGCCATCAACCGGGTTCCTGCCAAGGGCGAGACGCGGTCGAATATGCACGTCGGCGGGCGGCCCGAGAAAGTCGGCCTGACGGATCGTGACCGTGAAATCTGCGCGCGCATCGGCCCGCTTCTCAAGGAAAAGGGGCAGGTTTTCGTCGGTATCGACGTGATCGGCAACTACCTGACAGAGATCAACGTGACGTCTCCCACGGGTATTCAGGAACTCGAGCGTTTCGACGGCACGAATGTCGCGGCACTCATCTGGGAAGCAATCGAAGCCAAGGTCAAATGAGCCGCCGGCGCGTCTGGTTGAACGCCTGGCTGATCCGGGTCGAAAAACCACGACTTGCGCGCGCCGAAGATCCCGAGCGGTTGCGCCGGAATTTCGAGATGCAGGCGCGCCTGTTTTTCCATGCGCCGCGCGGTACCGTCACGTCCTGGACACTGCTGGATACCGTGGATGCGATGGAACTGCGCCCGCGCGGATGTAACGAAAAACACGTTCTGTTCTACATTCACGGCGGCGGCTTTGTCTTTGGCTCGCCGAAAACGCACGCTGCCATGGCCGCGCAACTGGCCGCACGGATCGGCGCGAGGGCGGTTTTGCCGCGCTACCGGCTGGCACCGGAATACCCTTTTCCGGCGGCTCCGGATGATGTGATGGCCGCTTGGAAAGCGCTGCTTGAACAGGGCATCCACCCCCGCGACGTGGTGATTGGCGGCGATAGTGCCGGCGGTGCTTTGGCGCTGGGACTGCTGTCCCGGCTGTGTGCGGAAGGTGCTACGATGCCGGGTGCGGTCTTTGGCATGTCACCGCTCACAGATCTTGAACACAAAGGCGACTCCTTTACCACAAATGCACAGGTGGATGTCCTGCTGCCGCCGGAACGCGCGCAGGATATGGATCGCCTCTTTCTTGGTGATCAAAGCGGCAGCGATGCGCGGTGCAGCCCGTTGAATGGAACGTTCAAGGGCGCGCCGCCTGTATGGCTCACGGTCGGCGACACCGAAATCCTGCGCGATGATGCGCGCCGAATGGCGGAAGTCCTGCGTCGAGACGGTGTCCGCACAGACTTGGTGGAGCAGCATGACCTGCCCCATGTCTGGCCGCTTTTCCACAATATCCTGCCCGAAGCGCGCGATACGCTTGATGCGCTCGCCGCGTGGATCAGGCAAGAGCAAGGCTGGCGAGACGAAAACTGATCGCTTCGGCGAGATGCGGTCGCCGCACGTTCGCAGACTGGTCCAGATCGGCGATGGTTCGGGCCACCCGCAGCACGCGGTGGTAGCCGCGCGCAGACAGCGAAAACCGTTCCGCCGCACGGTTCAGCAATTCGCGCCCTTCCGCATCTGGGCGGGCAATCTCTTCGAGGATGTCCCCTTCTGCGTCCGCATTGCACAACATGTCGTCGCGCGCCGCGAACCGCGCCTGCTGGACCGCGCGGGCTGCGGCAACGCGGCCACGTACCTCTGCGGAACTGTCGCCAGATGCGGGCAGATCGAGATCGGTAAACCCGACCGGCGGCACGTCCACCCGCAGATCGAACCGGTCCATCAACGGTCCCGATACACGGCCCATGTAATCCTCGCCACATTGCGGTACGCGCGCGCAGGCCCGCGCGGGATCGGTCATATAACCACATTTGCAGGGGTTCGCGGCAGCGATCAGCATGAATTTGCAAGGGTATTTCACATGCGCGTTTGCCCGCGCGATCATCACCTCGCCCGTCTCGATGGGTTGGCGGAGGGTCTCCAGAACAGCGCGCTGAAATTCCGGAAACTCGTCCATGAACAATACGCCGTTATGCGCCAGCGACACTTCACCCGGTTTTGCCTGGCGCCCGCCGCCGATGATTGCGGCCATCGACGCGGTGTGGTGCGGTTCGCGAAAGGGGCGGACACGAGAGATTCCACCTTCGTCCAGCAGACCGGCTAGCGAATGTATCATTGAGGTCGACAGGGCTTCGGCCGCCGACAAGGGGGGCAGGATCGACGGCAGGCGCGCGGCCAGCATGGATTTGCCCGAACCGGGTGTCCCGACCATCATGAAATGATGCCGCCCCGCCGCAGCGATTTCCAACGCCCGTTTGGCGCGCTCCTGTCCCTTGACGTCGCGCAGGTCGCGTGCGTGCGGGGCTTCAGTGACTTCTCCGGGCTTCGCCGGCGTCAGCAGGACCTGTCCGGAATAGTGGCGTACCACGTCACCCAGCGTCTTTGCCGCGATGACCTCTGCCGCGCCGACCCAGGCGGCTTCCGCGCCCGAAGCAGCAGGGCAAAGCAGGCCGTGCCCTTCCTGCGCTGCCGCCATTGCAGCGGGCAGGGCACCGACGACAGGCACCAGCGTACCGTCCAGTGACAATTCGCCCAATGCCACGATGGTCTGCGTTACTTCACCGGGCAGAATGTCCAGCGCGGCCAGCAGTGCCAGCGCGATGGGCAGATCGAAGTGGCTGCCCTCCTTGGGCAGATCGGCAGGGCTGAGGTTGACGGTTATGCGCTTGCTCGGCAGGGCGATGGCCATTGAAGTCAGTGCGGTGCGCACGCGGTCCCGCGCCTCTGACACGGCCTTGTCCGGCAGACCCACGATGGAAAACGCAGGCAGCCCCGGCGTCACGGCGCATTGCACCTCCACGATGCGCGCCTCGACTCCTTGGAACGCAACGGTATAGGCGCGAGAAACCATGACTTAACCCCGGATAAATTCACGGTTAATGGCTAGTCATTCAAGGTTTAAGAATGATTAACAAAACCTAATCAGCAGGCCAGGGTTTGGTTGGCAGGCCAAGGTCATAGGGGAACGGATCATAGGTCACCGTCAATCCTTCGGCACGCCAGGCACGAAATGCCGGGTCTTGTAGTGTTTCCATGCAATAGGCGCGTGCCTTTTCAGAGACCTGCAGATCATAGCCTGCGATTCGCGCGCAAACCGGCGCGTAAAATACATCGGCGAGCGAATACGCCCCGAACAGCCAAGGCCCTTCCCCGGCTTTCTCGCGTGCGAACGCCCAAAGCTCTTCAATCCGCGCCAGATCTGCGCGCACCGCGTCGGACGGCGCGAACCCGTCGTTCACATGCTGTAACTGCATCGGGCAGGCTTGGCGCAACGCACCGAATCCCGCCGTCATCGCGGCACAAAGCCAGCGGGCGCGACTGCGTGTCGTTGGGTCTTGCGGCCACATGGCTACGTCAGGGTGCCGCTCTGCCAGTGTTTCGGCCATCGCAAGAGTTTCGCCCACAACCTCACCATCTGGCAGGCGCAAGGCAGGAACCAGTCTTGCCGGTGCAAGGGGGGCCATCTCCGACGGCATATCCCCACCATACAACCCGACCATATGCACGCGGTAGGGCAGGCCGAATTTCTCAAGCATCAGCCAGCCGCGCAGGGACCAGCTCGAGAAAGTACGGTCGCCGATGAAGAGATCATATTCCATGGTGTGACGCTAGTGCGGGGGTAATCATCATGGCAAGTGGTTGATGGAATCCACCCGCCAGCCCGATGGCGTGAATACAAGCGTCGTCACCGAGAGGTTGTCGATCTTATGGGCCATCGCCTCGACCGCATTGATGCCAAGCGCGCGCTGCACCTGCGTCAGGATCACCCCGAAATGAGCAGCGGCGATGATATGCGCCTCGGGGTGTGCGGCGTTCAACCTGTCCACCACGGAATTGACCCGCAGCGCCGCTTGATTCCAGCTTTCGCCGCCGGGCGCGATGATGTCGCCGGGGCTTTCCCAATAGTCGCGGCTGAGGTCAGGATCACGAATGGCCACGTCTTTCCAGTGCATCCCGTCCCATGCTCCGAAATGCAGCTCGCGCAGGTTTCGCTCATCAGGTATCCGCATCCGCGAAGTCCGGGCAACCGCATCCGCCGTGGCCGACGCGCGGATCAGATCGGACGCGACGATCACCGCCTCATCAGGCAGATGTGCGTCCAGTCGGGCGATCTGCGCCGCATCGGACAGATCCGCCGGAACGTCTCGCCAGCCGACGAATGTCTTCTCATGTGTCGGCCCGTGGCGTACCCAATGCCATACGGTCACGGCAACGCGCCTTTTAGGACGATCGGCAGGCCAGCCATGATCACGACAGCCAATTCTGATTCCGCCGCAAGCGAGACGTTCAGGCGTCCTTGCGCCTCGCGAAAGCCCCGTGCCATCTCATTTTGCGGCACAATCCCGTGCCCGACCTCGTTCGATACCATCACCCAAGGCGCTCGGCAGTGCGCAAGGGCTGCGAGCAACGCCTTTTGGGCCGTCACCAGATCGGATTGTGCCATCATCAGGTTGCTCAACCACATCGTCGCACAGTCGATAAGAACGGGCCGGTCCGGTCCCAGATCCCCCAGGACGGACACGATATCAAGCGGTTCTTCTATCGTTTCCCAGCGCTTGTCCCTCCGCGCCCGGTGCAACGCGATCTTTGCGCTCGTCTCACCGTCACCTGCGCGGCCCGTCGCCAGGTAGATCAGGTCCAACCCGCTGCTAACCAACATGTTTTCCGCCCATGCCGACTTGCCCGAAGCCGCACCGCCTAGAACGAAAACGCCTCTTGGCAACATTGTGAACCCTTTTTAAATGAACCAATTCCGACCTTCATGCGTAAACCTCCCAAAGGCGCATCACAAGACGCGCTTGCAGCTAGGGGGCCACGACAATGGCATATTCGAACGCACGAGAATTCTCACTGACACGTACCGCGATGAAAGCAGAGCTTTTGGATGCGGAGACAGAATTGCGGCTCGCCTATGCGTGGCGCGACCAGCGCGACGAAGAAGCGCTTCACCGATTGATTACCGCCTACATGCGACTGGCCGTGTCCATGGCGTCCAAATTCAAGCGCTACGGCGCGTCCATGAACGATCTGATCCAGGAGGCCGGTCTGGGGCTCATGAAAGCAGCGGACAAGTTCGATCCCGATCGTGGTGTGCGGTTCTCGACCTACGCAGTGTGGTGGATCAAGGCGAGCATTCAGGATCACGTCATGCGCAACTGGTCGATGGTGCGCACCGGATCGACTTCGAGCCAGAAATCGCTGTTTTTCAACATGCGTCGGGTTCAGGCGCGTCTTGAGCGTGAAGCGCAGGCACAGGGCCAGACATTGGACCGCCACCAGCTGCGCCAGCTGATCTCGACCGAAATCGGTGTGCCTTTGCACGATGTAGAGATGATGGAAGGCCGGCTTTCAGGGTCCGATTTCTCGCTCAATGCGACGCAATCCGCAGAGGATGAGGGACGCGAGTGGATCGATGCCTTGCAGGATGACGGCATTCAGGCAGCCGAACGTGTCGAGGAAAGCCACGATACCGAATGTCTGCGTGGCTGGCTTCTCGAGGCACTGGGCGCTTTGAATGATCGCGAACAGTTCATCGTCCGCGAACGCAAGCTGCGCGACACGCCGCGCACACTGGAGAGCCTTGGGCAGGAGTTGAGCCTGAGTAAGGAACGGGTGCGCCAACTGGAGGCCGCAGCATTTGGCAAGATGCGCAAGTCACTGGAAAGTCGGTCGCGCGAGGTCCATCATTTTCTTTAATGAGTAAATGAGTTGATGATAAAAAGGCGCAGTTCCCCGGCTGCGCCTTTTTTGTGCCCGGCTGAGGGCTGGCGTGCGCAGGTTGCACGACCTATGGTCATGAAAAGGCAACGAAGGGGCAGTTCATGCTGCAGGGCAAACATATTCTGCTGATCATAGGCGGTGGAATCGCGGCGTTTAAATCGCTCGACCTGATCCGCCGGCTGCGCGAACGTGGCGCGACGGTGACGCCGGTTCTGACGCGTGCAGGCGAGCAGTTCGTCACGCCCTTGTCGGTGTCCGCGCTGGCGGGTCGGAAACTGTACCGGGACCTTTTTGATCTGGGTGATGAAGCCGAGATGGGCCATATTCAGCTTAGTCGTGTGGCCGATCTGGTGGTCGTCGCCCCCGCCACAGCGGATCTGATGGCCAAGATGGCAAACGGCCACGCCGATGATCTTGCCTCTACCCTCCTGATGGCGACGGATACGCCCGTTCTGATTGCACCCGCGATGAATGTCCGGATGTGGGATCACGCCGCCACACAACGCAATCTGGTCACCTTGAAGGGCGATGGCATTGCGGTCGTCGGACCCAACGATGGCGATATGGCCTGTGGTGAATTCGGCCCCGGCCGCATGTCCGAGCCTATGGAGATCGTGGCGGCAATCGAGGCGCGCCTGACGGACGGTCCTTTGAGCGGTAAACGCATTCTCGTGACCTCCGGCCCTACGCATGAACCGATCGATCCGGTCCGCTATATCGCAAACCGGTCTTCTGGCGCGCAAGGTGCGGCAATCGGCCGTGCGTTGGCCGCATTGGGTGCCGAGGTGATTTTTGTCTCGGGTCCGGCGGATGCCGCTGCGCCTGACGGCGTGGAGGTGATCCGCGTGGAAACCGCACAACAGATGCTGGAGGCGGTCGAGGCGGCACTGCCCGTCGATGCCGCAATCTTTGCCGCAGCCGTAGCCGACTGGCGCGTTGCCTCGGCCAGCGACCGCAAGCTGAAGAAATCGAAAGATGGCCTGCCGATGCTGGAATTCGCCGAGAACCCGGATATTCTGCGCATGGTAAGCCAGATGAAACACGGTCGTCCCGGTCTTATTGTCGGCTTCGCCGCAGAGACGGACGATGTGATCGACAACGCCACCGCCAAGCGCCTGCGCAAGGGCTGCGACTGGATCGTCGCCAACGATGTGTCTCCGGCCACGGGGATCATGGGGGGGCCGGAAAACGCAGTGATCCTGATTACGGACGATGGTGCCGATGTCTGGCCGCGAATGACCAAAGACGCTGTCGCGCGGCGACTGGCGCAGCGCATCGCGGACGCGCTTTGATGGTGACGGTGAAATTCATCTGGGAAGACGGCGCGGATCGCTCCATTGGCCTGCCGCATTACGCCACCGAAGGGGCCGCAGGTGCTGATGTGAAGGCACATCTGCCCGAAGGCCCCGTCACGCTGGACCCCGGTGAACGAACGCTTGTCGGCACCGGGCTGCGCATGGCGATCCCGGCCGGGTACGAGGCACAGCTGCGCCCGCGTTCTGGTCTTGCACTGAAACACGGGATCATTTTGCCCAATAGTCCCGGTACGATCGATTGTGACTACCGTGGGCCGCTTGGTATCATTGTGATGAACGCCGGATCGGGGCCGTTTACGGTCGAACATGGTATGCGCATTGCCCAGATGGTGGTCGCGCCGGTGACGCAGGCGCGGTTTACGCTGGTGGAAACGCTGGACGATACCCCGCGCGGTGCCGGCGGTTTCGGCTCGACCGGGACAATCTAGATGCTGGTTCTGGTCGCAGCCTTGGCAATCTGGTTGATCGGTGCCGCGATGGGTACTGAGCGGCGCGCACGCTGGCTGATGATCGGTCTGTTGCTGATCGCGGCCATTGCGGTGCAACTTGTGCTGCCCGACGGCCACCCGTTTCGCGGTGCCACGGGTGGCAGTGCCGCGCTCTGGCTGATCGTCATCGGGGTCGGCGTGCTTGTCTGGCTCTACGCGCGCGTGCTTCGCGCGCTCAGGGCGCGACACGCGACACCGACAGCACCCCAGCGCAAAGGCACGTTCACTGACACCGAACTGGGCCGCTATGCGCGTCATATCGTCCTGCGCGAGATCGGTGGGCCGGGGCAGAAAGCACTCAAGGACGCGCGCGTTCTCGTCGTGGGGGCAGGGGGGCTGGGATCGCCCGCGCTGCAATACCTCGCGGCGGCGGGTATCGGCACCATTGGCGTCATCGACGACGACACGGTCGAAAACGCCAATCTGCAACGGCAGGTCATTCACAAGGATGCCGCCATCGGAACCCCCAAGGTCTTTTCCGCGCAGGAACAGATGCAGGCACAGAACCCGTTTGTCACCGTCAAACCCTATCATCGCCGCCTGACCGATGACATCGCTACGGAACTTGTTGCGGAATACGATGTCATTCTTGACGGTACGGATAATTTCGACACCCGCTACCGCATCAATGCGGCTGCGGTGGTGGCTGGCGTGCCGCTGATCTCTGGCGCGCTCAGCCAATGGGAAGGGCAGCTCAGCATTTTTGATCCCGCCCACGGCGCGCCTTGCTATCGCTGCATCTTCCCCAAAGCCCCCGCACCAGAGCTAGCCCCCAGCTGCGCCGAGGCGGGTGTCATCGGCCCGCTGCCCGGCGTGATCGGCACCATGATGGCGGTAGAGACGATCAAACTCATCACCGGCGCGGGAACACCCTTGCGCGGACAGATGGTGATCTACGACGCGCTCTATGGCGAAAGCCGCACGATAGCGGTCAAGCGCCGGCCAGGCTGTGAAACCTGCGGAACCGTTTGAATCATGTTATGCTTGCCCAAACAGGGAGCGAAAGATGACATACGTTAACGTGATGGCAGCCGCCGTGCCGACCGCGAGCAAGGATGCCTATTGGCAGGGTGCCAAGCAGATGGGCAACGCCTTTCGTCGCCACGGCGCGATCGAGATCGTCGAGTGCTGGGGGGATGCCATACCCGACGGCAAGGTCACTTCCTTCCCGATGGCGGTAAAATGCGCGGCGGACGAAACCGTCGTGGTCAGCTGGATCAAATGGCCTGACAAGGCCACGGCCGACGCGGCGATGGCCGCCGTCGGCGATGAGCCGGAGATGCAGATGGGCGATCAGCCGCCGCTCTTCGATATGGGCCGCCTGATTTACGGCGGCTTCGAAGTCCTGTCAGACTAAAGAACCTGCGCGAGGTCCGCGATGATGTCCTCGGCATCTTCCAACCCGACGGAGAGGCGGAAAATGCCGTCCCCTGCAAAGGCGCGATAGCTTTCGCGCGCGGCATCCGTCAGGCGGAAGGATGTGTCCAACAGCCCCTCCGTCTCCATCCAGAAGATCAGGCTGCGATGGTGACCCAGCGACACGGCGTAATGTACCACCTGAAGCTTCTCGATCATTGCCTTCGCAATACGCTCGCCCGCCGCCACGTCGCCCACCTGAAAGCTCAACATGCCCGAAAAGTTTTTCATCTGTTGCTTGGCGAGGTCGTGTTGGGGGTGGGACGGAAGACCGGGATACATGACGTGGCTGACGGCATCACGGGTTTCCAGCCATTCGGCCACCGCTTGCGCACCGGCCTGATGTGCCTTCATCCGCAGTGGCAGCGTCGCCGCCCCGCGTGAAATCAACCAGGCATTGAATGGTGACAGGATGCCACCGTGGTGGATTGACGCCTCCAGCCGCATTTTCTGGATCAACTCGGCAGAACCGCAGACGGCACCGCCGACGGCATCGCCATGACCACCGACGTATTTCGTCGTGGAATGCATCACCAGATCAATCCCCAACGCTTCTGTATCCATGCCAAGCGGTGAGGCAAACGTCGCATCGCAAGACAAAAGCGCCCCTCCGTCATGTGCAAGTTTTGCAATCGCGGCAATGTCCGCCAGCCGCATGATCGGATTCACCGGGCTTTCCACATGCACCAGCTTGGTATTGGGTCGCATGGCATTGGCGACCGCGTCCAGATCCGACATATCCACCGGCGTCACCTCGATCCCGTAGCGCGGCAGCGTATCGCGTGCCAGCTCCGCCACGCCGGCGTAGGATACATCCGACACCACCAGATGATCGCCCTTCGACAGGAAGGTCAACATGATCGCCGCCGCTGCTGCCATGCCGGATGCGGTGCACAGCGTTTCTTCCGTTCTTTGCATCGCGGACAACTTGCGCTCCAGCAGCTGCACCGAAGGGTTTGCCCAGCGTGCATAAAGGAACGGTGAGTCGTCCGTGAGGTCATGTGCTGAAAATCCCGACACCTCATGGCTGACGAATGTCGACGACATATGAATCGCCGGGGCAGATGCCCCCGTGGTCGGGTCCGGCACCTCGCCCGCGTGGATCGCGCGAGTCATCTCGCCGGTGTGGGCATTGCGTTTGGTCATTTCAGCATCCTTTCTGTTTTCTGCAAGCTGCTTGCTTGTTGCACCGGATGCAACCCCACCCTAGCTATAGACAACAAAGGAGCCGCCCCATGCCATCCAAGAATCCGCTGTTGCAAGACTGGAAAACCCCCTTTGCGCTCGCGCCGTTCAATGCCATCTCGGACGATGATTTCGCGCCTGCGCTGGACGCGGCGCTTGCCGCCCACCGCGCTGAAATCGACGTTATCGCGGGTAACCCGGACGCGCCCACATTTGCCAACACGATCGAGGCACTGGAGGCTGCGGGCTCGGCTCTCGACAAGGTGTTAGGGGTGTTTTTCACGGTGGCCGGGGCGGATAGCAATCCCGCGCGCGAGGCGTTGCAGCGTGCTTTTTCGCCCCAACTCGCCGCTCATTCGTCGGAAATTTCCGGCAACAAGACACTGTTTGCCCGCATCGTCGCTGTCTGGGACGCCCGCGACACGCTTGATCTGAGCGACGAACAGGCGCGTGTCCTGTTGCTGACGCATCGTGGTTTTGTCCGGTCCGGTGCCGCACTGACCGGCGAAGCAGAGGCGCGTCTCAAGGAGATCAAGAGCCGCCTTGCGGTGCTGGGCACCGAGTTTACGCAGAACTTGCTGGCGGACGAACGCGACTGGTACATGAATTTGTCAGAAGGCGATCTGGAAGGGCTGCCCGATTTCATCGTCGATACCGCCCGCGCGGCAGGGGACGAAAAAGGGGCCAAGGGTCCGGTCGTCACCCTTTCCCGTTCTCTGATTGTGCCGTTCCTGCAATTTTTTCCGCGCCGCGACCTGCGCGAAATCGCGTTCAAGGCATGGGAAGCCCGCGGTGCGAACGGCGGCGCGACCGACAACCGCGAAATTGCCGCCAAAATCCTCAACCTGCGCGAGGAACGCGCCAAGCTGCTTGGATATGACAATTTCGCCGCCTACAAGCTGGAAACGGAAATGGCCAAAACGCCCGAGGCTGTGCGCGACCTGCTGAT
>JAGXFI010000072.1 GCA_024637305.1 Sulfitobacter sp. | reverse complement strand
TTGCGGATTATCGCGCGGCAGTTCGATGGTGCATCTCAGACTGTCCGGTCCAAGATCGAAACTCGTTTGCGCCCCAAGCGTGTGCGGCAACGCCCGCTCGATCAATTGTCGTCCAAAGCCGTCCGTGGCGTCAGTCTTTCCAGGCGCGTCCCGGACAAGGCACGACTCCTGCCAGTCCATGCAAATCCAGCATTCCCCGTCATTTCCGCGCAATTTCCAGGTCACGTCGAGCCGGCCTCCGTTTGCGGAAAGTGCGCCGTGTTTTCGGGCATTGGTCGCAAGCTCGTGGATCGCAAGGGCGAGTGTCTGGATCAGGATCGGGCGCACGGTGACCGCAGGGCCGTCGAGGGTCACATTCGGGTTGCCGCTGGCCCCAACCGCCTCGAGCTCGAGATCGAAAATCTGCCGCAATGTGATCGGCTCTTGGTCCGCGCGGGACAGCAGGCCCTGAACACGCGAGAGAGAGGCGAGGCGGGCATTGAACTGTTTGCGGAAAGCCTCGGTCGGCCCGGTCCGCGCCATTGTCTGATTGGAAATCGATTGCACGACGCCGATCAGATTGCGCGTCCGGTGCTGAAGTTCCGCCACCATGACCTCCTGCCGCGCCTGCATCTCGTGGAGCTCATGAATGTCGGTGGCAGCACCAAACCAGCGCTGGATCCATCCCAGATCATCGCGCTGGGGCACCTGCCGGATCAGAAACCACCGGTAGGCACCGTCGCTGCTTGAGATCCTGTGCTGATGAACAACAGGCTCGCCTGTGAGGCGGGCTTCGGCGAACATGAACTTGGTTTTTTTCCGATCTTCGGGATGGATGGCGTCAAGCCAGCCGGTGCCCTGAGCCTCCGACGGGGTCTGACCCGTGTAATCGAGCCAGTTGGGGCTGAGCTCGAACCCGCAGCCGAGCGCATCCGTCTGCCAAAGAAGGGCCGGTACCAGCGACGTCAGCAAGCGATACCGCTCCTCGCTTTCGCGAAGAGATCGGTCGGACTCCCGGCGTTCGGAGGCATCCTGGCCGATCTTGATGAAGCCGCGGTGATTGCCTTTTGTATCATGCAAAACCCGCGCCACACCCTCGATGAAGACACGCGAGCCATCTTTGCAAAGATGATCGCGCACATCGCGCGCACTTCCCGTCTCCAGCGCCATCTTTACTTCCTGTTCGGGTACCCCGGCCGCCCTGTCCTCGGGCGTGAAGAGAAACGAGATGTCCCTGCCCAGAACTTCCTCCGCGCTCCATCCGAACACGGCGGAAGCGCCAGGCAGCCAATCGGTGATGCGGCTGTCCCGGTCGGTCATGAGGATCGCGTAATCCGTCGCTGCCTCGACCGTCAGACGGAACTGCTCATCGGCAGCGCTCAGGGCATCAATCTTGAAGAGACGATCAACGACGGGCCCGAGGATCGCCGCATAGGTGCGCAGAAATTCTGTGTCGGACTCGTCAAAATCCCTCGGTTCCGTGTGGTCGACTTGCAAAAGCCCGTAAGCCCGCTTTCCAGGCAGGAAAATGGGCACGTTGGCCAGCGCAACCACGCCTTCCTCTTTCATGAAATCGGGAACATCGAAGCGGGTTTCTTCGTGGATGTTGCGCGAGATAACAGGTCTGCCCGCCTTGATCGCAAAGGATTCCGACGAGTTCTCGCCCATGGGAATATGAGTGCTGCCGACAATGTCTTCGCTCCAGCCAACCCCGACGCGCATGAAAAGCGACTTGCCGTCTTCCTCAATCTCCAGAACCTTGCCTCGGCTCACATTCAGAGCTTCTGCAATGACCCGGCAGGCCTCGGTGAGAACCTCATTGAGGTCTTCAGACTGAAGTGAGAAATCGCCGAAATCGGCGAGTAGTTTTTGACGCCGAAGCAGGGCGTCACGGTCATCGTTCACCTGGGTCTGCATCAACATTGATTTCAATCCATTTTCAGTCAGGTAACACCGCAAGTCCTCAAGATGTTCCTGTCGCGCCGACAATGCCTCAGGCGGGCGTTGTATAAGGGCCGGTCCAGTTTCCAAGGACGAACCCAGTAAGCAACTTTGCACCTGTGGCTATCTGCGCATTGCCTTGCGCAGGTCAATCTATCTTGCACCCTCAACGAACTGCAGAACGGTCCCGCATCAGCGATGTTGACCAGCAAGGATTGCTGCGACAAGCACGAACGGCCGGTTCGGTGAAGCTGCAATGGAGCATTCCGTTGACGCTGAACGGCAGAAGAGGACCGTGAGTGACGTACGCATCTAATGGGCCAGCACAATGCTCCGCGTTAGAGAAAGTCAGCTTCGAGTCCAGAATAACGGATGCTGCACACGGCACAAACGGTCGCCGTCGTTTCAGCGGAGGATCTGCCCCGCTCATAAATTTACTATTTGTGCATTGGGGCTTAAAACCAAACCAACGTCTGGCAAGTGACGCCCACCAATCTTAAATGAAGGCGGTCCCATGGCTATCAAAACGAAACTGCACCCCCGCAATCAACACTCAGAAGGCTACGATTTTGTGCGTTTAGTGGCGCAGACACCTGAACTTGAGGCCTTCATGATCAATAGCCCTGTCGGCAAGACGACGATTGATTTTCAAGACGTGAGGGCCGTCCGCATGCTGAATCGGGCGTTGCTAAAGACGCATTACGATATTGAATTTTGGGATATTCCCGCCGGTTATCTATGCCCACCAATTCCCGGCCGCGTCGACTACATTCACTATCTCGCGGACTTGCTTGCTGACAGCAATAAACAAGAAATCCCGCGGGGGCGTCATATCAAGGCATTGGACATCGGCACCGGTGCGAGCTTGGTGTACCCCCTTACGGGTCAGAGCGAATACGGCTGGCACTTTACTGGCGTCGATATCGACGCGGGCGCGATCAAATCGGCACGGCAGATTTGTGAATTCAACAAACTGGCAATTACCCTTAGACGGCAAAGCAAACCTGAGAATATCTTTCGCGGTGTGATCCAGCCCAAGGATTCTTTTCACGTAACCATGTGCAATCCACCTTTCCACGGGTCTGTCGAGCAAGCGAACAAGGGTACCCAACGCAAGTGGGCGAGCCTTGGCAAAGGGCGTTCGACAAAACTCAACTTTGGTGGTCAAAACGCTGAGCTTTGGTGTCCGGGTGGCGAAATAAAGTTTATCGCCCGCATGATTGAAGAGAGCATGGCGTTCGCCGACCAGTGCTTGTGGTTTACTTCGTTGGTGTCGAAAAAAGATAACCTCCAGCCCCTCCATCGAGTTTTGGGAAAAGCAAGGGTTGCTGAATATAAAGTCATCGAAATGGCACAGGGACAAAAAACCAGTCGGATTATTGCCTGGACTTACATGAAGAAAAATCAGCGATCCTTGTTGGCGAACAGAGCTGGGATATAGGGGTCTTTCTGTTGGAGTTCTGTAATGCAGGTAATGTCCGCTCCGGGTCGTCCGAACCGTCTTGCAGAGGGATCGATCGCGGTATGATCGGCACAGGTTGACGAAACAACCCAATACGGGGCCGGGCCTGCGGAATCCTATGTGGTATCACATTTCGGCTTGGGCCTGAGAGACGCTGCGGACTGGTTGAACAGGACCGTGTTATTGTCGGCCCGGTGCTGTCCCCTGTTCTGTTGAGACTTGTGCAGGTCAATGGCACGCTGCACCGCTGGACGCGCCTTGATCCGCTTACGCCAGCCGGCCACGCGGGGGAAGTCCGCGAGTGAGGCACCAAGCGGTTTGGCAATGAACGCCCACGGAAAGGCGAGCATGTCAGCGATGGAATACTCCCCAAGAATGTATTCCCGATCCTCAAGACGGCTTTCCAGCACACCGAGGTTTCGGTCATATTCGCCGAGATACCGCTTGAAGCCGTAGTCACGCTCGCCCTCCGGGGCATAGTTGCGGAAATGGCTGAGTTGCCCGGCCATGGGTCCCTGATTGCCCACCTGCCAGAACAGCCACTCCATCATTTCCTTGCGCGCCCGCAGATCGTTCTGCGATGGGGCGAACTGTCCGGTTTTGCCGGCGAGATAGAGCAGGATCGCGCCGGATTCGAAGACCGTCACAGCGTCATCGCCCCACGCGGCATCCGGTGCATGATCCACGATGGCCGGCATCTTGGCGTTTGGGCTGATCGCCAGAAAGCCGGACGAGAACTGGTCACCTTCGCTGAGCCGCATCAGGATGGGGCGGTAGTCGAGATCAATTTCCTCGAGCATGATGGCAACCTTCCACCCGTTTGGCGTGGGCGCGAAATAAAGATCGATCATTGGGTGCTGTCCTGCGTATCTGTTGCGATGCCTTGCGCAATCATGTCGGTAATCGTCTCAGTGTCATAGCCGACCTGCGCGAGCACCGCGCGCGTGTCTTCTCCAAGCCGGCGCGCCGGTTTCGGGGCCTCGGGCGGCGTGGCCGAGAACCGGGCCGGAGTGCGGGCCTGACGGATCCGGCCTGCCTGGGGGTGATCCTGTTCGATCACCGTTTCATTGGCCTGCACCTGCGGGTGCGAATAGACCTGATCGCGCGTCAAGACCGGCGCACAGGGCACGTCACGCTCGCTCAAGCGGCGCATCCAGTTGTCGGTGGTGTCCTTGCGCAGCGCCTCCTGTGTCAGTTCCAGACGGGCGGGTTTGTTTTCCTCTCGCGCGACAACAGTGGCGAAGCGCGGATCCTTCAACCAGTCGGGCCGGCCCACGGCCGCCGACAGGCCCGACCAGGTGCTGTCGGTATGCGCAGAGACCGCCATCCAGCCATCGGCGGTCTGATAGATGAGTTCTACGAAACTCTGCGCATCATCGCCCTTTGCGGGATCCAATTCATCGCCCACGAATGTGTAGCCCGCCATGTCAGAACTCCAAAGAAACGCCAGCACCGTGTCGAGCATGGAAATCTGGACATGGCTGCCTTCGCCCGTCCGGGTGCGCGCCAGAAGTGCGGCGGTGATCGCCTGAGCGGTCTGGATCGCGGTCAGCTTGTCGGGCAGGATCGTGCGGACCAGCCGGGGCCGTGCCGCGTTTGCGCCACCCTGAACGCTCGCCAGGCCCGACAATGCCTGGATCAGCGGGTCATAGACAGGTTTGCGTGCCCAGTCGCCCGTGAAGCCGAAACCGGCGATGGAAGTGTAGATGATGTCGGGCCTGACCGCGCGCACTGCCGTCTCTCCCAGCCCGATCCTCTCGGCCACGCCAGGGCGAAAGTTTTGCACGAACACATCCGCAGTCTCGCAAAGCCGTAGCGCCACCTCGACGCCGCGCGGAGTCTTCAGGTTAAGCGTGACCGATCTCTTGCCGCGATTGTTGTTGAGGAAAGATGCCGAGACCCCCCCGCGCCGCCCAGCGACCTGCCGGCTGTGATCGCCGCCGTCAGGGTGTTCGATCTTGATGACCTCGGCCCCCTGATCCGCCAGCGTCATGGTGGCCAGAGGGCCAGAGATCATCGTGGTCAGGTCGATGACCCGAAATCCGTGCAAGGGTCCTGGCATTTGGTCAACCTCCGGTCTTGAAAAGTTTGTGCGAGGGACACCAACTCAAAGCGAGCGGGCCAAGTCCTTTGGTTGCCTTCTACCCAAACTGTGGGGAAATTACAGTTTAGTTTCGCATGGGAATGCCTTCTTCCCACCGGAAGCCGACACCTCCGCCTTGCCAGACGCCCTCGCCAAACGGATTGGGGCCGTCGATATTCGCATGGAGCGGCAAGCCAAAGCTGGGGGCGAGGTCTTTGACCCCTTTCACGGTGCTGCGATGCATGATCCGCAAGCCCTGTTGCTCTGCCGGCCTATGAGCCTCGGGTGCCGCACGATGCGCTACAGCCAGATTGTCGATAAAGACGCAATCGTTTTCACTGTACTCGTAGGCCACCGCGTAGCCGTTCTCGAGCCCGGCATTCAGAATGTCGTTGTAGTCATGACAGAGCTGCCTCAGTTCGTCGGCGCAAAGGAGGCGGAAGCCCTCCCTGTCGGGCAACTTTTCGATGACGGCACCGGTCATGCCCAGGTGCAGCCAGATGCAATTTTGCCCCGAGACGGGGTGCTCATGCACCAACGGATGCACAACCCCCGAGGCGGAGTTCACGGAAGACAGGCGGCTCCAGCGCTCCTGATGATCTTCAGGGAGCGCCTCAAAGGCGAGGCCCTGATGCGCGAAATGCGTGCCGCCGCCATGTTCGGCAGGCCGAATGATGTGATAGCCCGAATGGGAAAACGTGGCCGGCAGGAAACTGCCGTCATTGTGCCACTGCGGCCCGACGTCAGGAATGCCATGGCGTTCATCGTTGGAAAGCCGGAAAATATGGTGATTACCGCCCGGCGTTTCCGGGTGGACACCATGCGTGCTGTGCAGCTCCTTGCCGCCCCACACGCAGCTGGCGCGCAGGAAATCCTCGGCGTCCAACTCCGTTTCGTTCTTGAATACGAGAAAGCCGCGATGCGCCATTTCACGTTCCAGTACGTCGACAATCTCAAGCGGTGGTGTGTCCTTGGAGGACAGATCTATCCCCGAGACTTGCGCGCCGATCGGATCAAGAGCGGTTATCTCGCCGCCAAATTGTTCGACGATTGTAGCGTCTGCCGGGTCAATCGGTGGGAGTTTCGTTTCATGCGTCTTCAAAAGTGACCTCCTTTGTCTCCTCTTAACCTAAGAAGAGGAATGCCATTGCGAAAGTGGGCAAACCCAGTTTGGGTCCCGCACTGCGTGGGTATCAGGGGGAACTGCACGCGGCTTGATTCCATAGCCTTAAGTGACGCGCTTGATCGCGTCATAAACCAGGCGAAAACCCAGGTGGGATGTGGAGGTATCGGCAGATGTGCTGTTACGCGCGGCGATACGGTAGCGGTAGCAATAGCTTCGGTGACAAAGGAACGATCCCCCTTTGCTCAACCGGAAGCCCTTTTTGCCTGCATGCGCCGCGACCACTTCCTTCTTCAGCGACCGGACCTTGAACACTTCGGACGTCAGCTCCCAGACATTGCCTACCATATTATAAAGCCCGTAGCCGTTCGGCGCGAAGGATCGTGCGGGTGCGGTTCCGATGTAGCCGTCCAGACCCAGATCCTGATGCGGAAACCGGCCCTGCCAGATATTGCAGGGTTGAAAACCCTCGTCGTCAGGCTCTTCATCTCCCCATGGGAAGGAAACATCGCCCAATCCTCCGCGGGCGGCGTGTTCCCATTCCGTCTCGTTTGGCAGTCGCCCCCCTGCCCAGGACGCAAAGGCTGTCGCATCATTCCATGAAACGTGGACGACTGGATGATCCGCCGCCAGTTTATCGGCGCTGCCCGGCCCATGGATGTTGCGCCAGTCCGCCCCGGGTATCATACGCCACCAGGGGGCATCGGCGACCGCGCGGCTGGGAGGTGTCCCCTTGGGCAAAAGACCCTGAAACACGAGAGAGTCGCCCAACCGTTCCGCATCCGTGATATAGCCCGTCTGCGCAACGAATGTTTCGAACCGTGCATTCGTCACGGTGGCTACATCCATGCGGTATGGCGCAAGTTTGCGTCGGCGCAACGGCCCTTCACCGTCCGCCGGGAAATAGGGTCGGTCGGATCCAAGAAAGGCTGTCCCGCCGGGAATTCCCAGGACCTCGCGCACCGCCACAGGCTTCCCTTGAAAACCGGGATTTCCGACCTTTTGAACCGTGTCGGTTCCGGCCTGTCGGCTGGGTATGCAGCAGGGTTTCACGGCCATGAAATACTCCACAAGTGGACCGGGTGCACGGGGAGGCTTCCAGACACCGCAAGTTGCGCCAGTCGCACCTCTATTTTTTCTTGGGATGCCTCGGATTTTGCGGCGGTGTGACGGGGACGTAGGGAAAACGGCCGCGCTGCTTTGTCGCCGTGGTGCTGGGATCGCTGCCGCCTCTCACATAGACCTTGGCCGGATCATAGCTCGGCCCGAAATCCCACGACGGGAAACGTCCATGTTTCATTGCGTCCTGTACGAAAAGGCGCTTGCGCTGAGATATCCTTATCCGCTGGTCCAGATCGTCCTCGTCCCATCGCGTCTGGATCTCGGCGAACATGGCGTTCAGATCGTCCTGATAAGCGGGATCTTTTGCAAGGTTGGTCAACTCAAGTGGGTCTTTCGACAGATCGAACAGCAACTTCGGGTCGGTTCTGCTGTGTATCAGCTTCATGTTGCCCTTGATCATGATAAGCGCGGGCGCATAAAGCCCTTCGCCATTGAATTCGATGAATATCTTGTCTTCTTGGCTGCCGCGTTCGGGAAGTTTTAGCAGACTGCGACCATCATGCGGGGCCGCGTAACCGTCAAAATGGCCGTCGCTTGCGATGTCGATAAATGTTGGCAGCAGATCCACCAGCGAGGCAAGCGCCTCTTCGCGATGGCCGCTTTTGATGCCCGGACCCTGCGCGATCAAGGGCACCCGCACCGACGCCTCGAAGGGGTTGAACTTGTACCACATGCCGCGCTCGCCCAGCATCTCGCCGTGGTCAGAGGTGATAAAGATATAGGTATTTTCCAATTCTGCGATGCTTTCGAGTGTCTCGATCAAACCGCCGATCAACTCATCAAGATGGGTCACCATCGCAAAATAAGCCCGGCGGGCATTGTAGAGTTGTTCGGGCGTGATATCAAATTCATCTTGCCGGATGGTCATGTAATATCGCTGCGCCCAGGGGTCGCGATCTGCATACGGAATATGAGCGACTTCAGGGTCGGGGATATCCATTCCTTCATACATGTCCCAATATTTCTTACCCGCGACAAACGGGTTGTGAGGCTGGGTGAATGACACATGCAGCATGAAGGGCCGGTCGTCGGTCGACCGGGCGTGGTTGTACATCTCTTGTCTGGCGGCCTGAAATACCTCTTCGTCATAGTCAATCTGGAGGTTGCGCTCGCAATGGCCCGCTTCCACGACGCTGAGCAAGCTCATCACCGATGGCGCATATGGCTCGTCTGTCTGGTCCCAGTCCGCCGTCCACGCAAAGTCTGACGGGTAGATGTCCGTTGTCAGACGTTCTTCGAAGCCGTGCAACTGATCCGGACCCACGAAGTGCATCTTGCCCGAGAGCGTCGTCTTGTAGCCAAGCGCGCGCAAGTAATGTGCAAAGGTCGGCTCAGAGGGTAAGAACTCAGCGCCATTGTCGAAAACACCGACGTCGGATGGCAACCGTCCGGTCATCATCGACGCCCGCGAAGGACCGCAAACCGGGTTGTTGCAGTAGCTGTTTACAAAGGTTGTTCCGTTTCCGGCGATTTTATCGATATTGGGCGTGATCGCATAGGGCTTGCCATAAGCCGAAAGACACAACGCAGTCATCTGATCGGCTTGAATGACAAGAATATTGGGGCGTGACATCGTAAAATCCTGCAATTTGTTGAGTTTGCCACCCGGAGCCGCAGGGAGCGGACCCGGGTGGGAGGAAGAAACGGTGTTACCCGCCTGTTCTTGCAACAAACTCCTCGATGCCCGGCACTCCGATTTCACGGTAGTAGCGCAGCGCACCAGGGTGTAGTGGCGAGCCGAAGCCATTGAGGATGGTGTCGGTCGACATCTTGCCGAAAGCCGGGTGCACGCCAGCCAGAATATCAAGGTTTTCCAGAACGGCCTTGGTCATCTGGTAGACTTGTTCTTCGGGCACATCCGCCGAAATGATCAGTCCGTTCGCCAACCCGAATGTCGGTGTGTCAGTCGTGACGTCTTCATAGGTTCCACCCGGAATGGTCAGACGGAAATACGGTGGATAGTCCGCGCGAAGTGCGTCAAGAAAATCATCCTCGACCGGGATCAGCTTCAGGTCGCGCTGCGCGTTCAGCTTGATAACCGGCGCAAGGGGGAAGGACCCGTTCCAGAGCGCGGCATCGATGTTGCCGTCGCTCAGCATATCCACCATGTCGCCAAGGCGGACCCTGAAGGGTTCGAAATCCTCGCCGGCAATCCTGGCCATCATGAGGTCGGCGTCGAGCATGGAAACGCCACCCGGCTGCCCCATACCGACGCGCTTGCCCTTGAGATCGGACAGGGAATTCACGGGCCCGCCGTCAAGTGCGATGACATGCATAGCGACCGGTGCGATGGACATCCAAGACATGATCTTGCCGGGCTCGGTACCCGCATAGTTGCCGGTCGCCGTGTAGGCCTCATAGGCCGACAGAGAGGTGGCCATCGAAGCTTCCAGCTCGCCGTCCTGCATCAGCGCGATATTCGCGACGTAGCCCTTGGTTTCCTCGGCGGTGGCTTGAACGCCCTCGACGTTCTTGTTGATGATATCAGCGATGCCTGCCGACCAGGTGTAGGCCGTGCAGGTCACCGGGCAAGAGCCGATCGACAAGTAGTCGGCAGCCTGTACCAGTGTTGGCGTGGCAAGCGTAGCCACTGCCAATAGCGTTTTCCTCATATCAAACTTCATTTGATGTCTCCCATGTGGATTGTGTCTCCCGGGTTTGATCCCGGCTTGTTTTCCGTTTCTGCCAATGGATTTGCCCGGCGCGCCGTCCAAAAGCCGATGACCCCGAGCAAGACGAAAGCGACAAGGTCGATCCGCCAGTCCGAATTCATGAAGAGGATCGCGATGACCCCGAAGACCAGCCGCTCGATTATGTTCAAGCGACCGGTGAAATGGCCCATCATGGCGGCACTTGCACAGATGCCGCCAACGATGGCCGTGACAAAGGACATGATGATCTGCACCCAAGTCACGTCCAACCCGAGGATGGCGGGGTCGTAGACGAAAAAGTAGGGGACAGCGAAAGCGGCCATTCCGAATTGGCAGGCCAGCACCGCGATCTTGAGAGGATTGCCTTGTGCGATGGAAGCGGCCGCATAGGCGGCAAGCGCTACCGGCGGCGTTATGGAGGACAGCATGGCTGAATAGAGCACAAAGAGATGTGCGGCGAGCAGGCTGACACCAAGGTCCACCAGTGCTGGTGCCACGAGGGTTGCCACCAGAATATAAGCCGCAGCAGTCGGCAGGCCCATGCCCAGAATAAGACAAGTCAACATCGTCAGAACGAGAGCCAAGGGAAGTGATCCACCGGACAGCGCCACAACGAGTGTGGAGAATTTCAGCCCGACACCTGTCAACGTGATGATCCCGATGATTACGCCGGCCGCCGCGCAGGCCACCGCCACCGGGATCACCGCATGTGCCGCCGTGATGCAGGTTTCAACCATTCGGCGCGGTGAGAGCGCGGTCGCCTTGTCAAGGTAGCTGACCAGTACCGATGCAACGATGGCCCAAAAAGACGACAGCATGATCGAATAACCGTTCAGCAGCATGCTGACAAAGACCGGCAGTGGCAACAGAAGATAGGAATGCTTCAGAATCGACCCCCAGTCAGTCACCGAGTCTGCGTCTCTAAGGATCGGGATGTTCCGTTTGGCCGCCTCGAAGTGAACCATTGCCAGCAGAACTGCGTAAAAGATTACCGCCGGAAGGAAAGCCGCTTTTGCGATGACGAGGTAAGAGGTTTCCGTGAATTCCGCCATGATGAAGGCCGCCGCCCCCATCACCGGCGGCATCAGTTGCCCTCCGGTCGACGCGACAGCTTCGATCGCACCCGCCGCTTCCTTGCGGTAACCGCTTTTGCGCATTAGCGGGATCGAGATCGGTCCGGTTGTCAGAACGTTGGCCACGGCGGTGCCCGAAATCATGCCCATCAGGCTTGATCCGACCACGGCCGCCTTTGCGGGCCCGCCGCGCATCCGGCCTGTCATCGCGGTTGCAAAGTCCATGAGCACCTGACCCGCGCCGGTCTTTTCAAGCAAGGCACCAAGGACCACCACACCCGTGACAAAGGTCGCGCTGACACCCAACGGCGTGCCAAAGATCCCGCCGCCACCCAGATAGACCTGTGACGCTACACGCTTGAGCGAATAGCCTCTGTGGCCCAACGGATCGGGCAAATAGGCTCCAAGGAGGCCATAAAGGAGAAACATCCCGGCAAGCAGCACGATTGGCCAGCCGATTGTGCGCCTGCAGGCATCAAACAGCACGATAACCAGTATGGCCCCAAAGAGGATTTCGTATTGCGTGATCGACCCATAGCGGTCGTTGATCGCGTCGAAATTGAACAGTTGATGACCGGTCGCAACCGCAGTGCCAATCAGGGCAAAGATGATCCAGAGCGTGCTGATGATACGCGTCAGGCGATGCTGCGTACCAAAATCCGGATCGAGGGTTCTTTGCAGCGCGGTCACAAATACAAGAACCATTACCAGCAAAAGATGCGCGCTGCGTTGGATCCCATCGGGAAAGACACCGAAAAATGCAGTGTAAAGCGTCAGGCATACAAGAGTCACGGCACCTGTTGCGATGATCACGGACAGCGCCATGCTCCAACGCACATTACCCATGCATGCTCTCCCCGGTGTTTGTGGCAGCTCGCGCAAACCGGTCGTAATCCAATCGATCCGAATAACAATAGGTGTGCAGGGCAAGAAGTGCGGCTGCTTCAACCGACGAAATCGTGCCCTTGACCAGATTAAAAGACAGTTTCGGATCATGGTCAAAATCTCGCGCCAGCGTCGACATGACTGCGTCGAAATAGCTGGCATTTGTTCCCAGGTAGCCACTGAGAATGATCATCTCTGGACCAAGCAATTTCGCCACATTGTCCAGTGCAGGCGCAAGGTTTTCACCGACCTCTGCAACCGCTCCGATTAGCTCCGGGTCCTCGAGTGCAGTCAGAAGCGACGTGGCATAATAGGAAATTTTAGAATTATCGAACGTCGGGTGATCCAGTTTGCCAAGCCGCGACAAAAGTCCGAAACCCGTCGCCGAGAGATTGAGGCAGTCATGCCGACCACAAACGCAGGTCAAGGGTTGTTTCTGCGCTCGAAAATGCCCCAGTGAGCCGGAAACCCCGGAGGCTCCCCGGACCAATCTGCCTTCCGACACGACCCCGGCACCAACAAAGGTTGCAGCGTGGATCAGCGTGAACTCGGAGACATCGCGCGCAGCCCCAAACCGCATTTCAGCGATTGCCAGCGCATTCGCGATGTTCTCGATTTCGACGGGTAGATTGATGATCTTCTGGATCTCCTGGCAGAACCGTCCGCCGTCGTTCGACCACCCGAAATACTCAGAGGTGACGATTTCACCCCGTTCGGGCAACGTTCGGGCAGACAGCGCGACCCCCACCCCGACGATCCTGTCGACGTCGATGTTGGAAATATCGATAAGATCTTGCAGCGCATTTGCATAGAACCGCGCTGCCTCCGACACGTCTCCGAAAGCGACGTTCTCAGGCCGACAACTCGCAAAAAGCTGCCCATCCGCATCGCAGATCGACACTTCGGAATGATAGGCGGAAACTGTTATCCCCACAGCAAAAAGACCATCTTTCAAAATGCGAAGGCCGGTTTTTGGCCTGCCCACATGCTTTTTGCGGACTGATTTCCTGTTGGTGGTGGTGGCCTCTTCGATGATCTCTGCGGCCAACAGCTCTCTTACAATGCGCGTCGCGGCCATTTCTGAAAATCCGCACAGACGCGCCAACTCGGCCCGGGAAATGCCCGGTTCCGCCTGTATTCTCGACAGGATCATCCCGCGGTGTGTCTTGCGAAGGCTCGCGGGCGTTGCGCCAGAGGGATTATTAATAACCATATGTTAGTTAATAATATGTTGCTCATGATTCGGGCAAGCTTTTTGTAGGTAAGCATCCGGCGCAGAGCGACCACATAATCCAACGACAACGGGACCCCTTGACTGTGCGAGCGCACGTGGCCTTATCGTTTGAAAATCACAAAGCCAGTTCCCCCGCTCGCCGCTCTTCCAAACCGCTCTTGAGCACGGCACGCTTGTGCAAAAAATGTTTCCAATACAATGTTGTGATTTAGCGCGACAGATGAACTGACCCTCGCATTGTTTCTATGAAGGATCGACCTTATGCCGATGCGATGGATCATTCTGTTCGTGCTGTTTTTTGCCCGCACGGTCATGGCCTTGCAATTCCAATCCGTGGCGGCGCTTTCGCCTTTCATTATGGATAGCCTTGCGATCACTCTGACGGATATCGGTGTTTTGATTGGGCTCTACTTGGGGCCTGGCATCATTGTAGCTGTGGTCGGCGGTGCGGTGGCGACTTGGTTCGGCGACAAGCGAACCGTGATCACGAGCCTGGTCTTGATGGTTTTGGGCGGCCTCATCGTCGCATACGCCACAACCTTAGGCTGGGCTGTGGCAGGTCGCATCATGTCGGGTATTGGCGGCGTTGTTATCAATGTTTTGATGACAAAGTTGGTCATTGATTGGTTCGCTGGTCGCAACGTTTCGACTGCGCTTGCGATATACATAAGCTCTTGGCCAATCGGTATCGCGCTTGGCCTGCTCGTCCTTCCTACGTTGGCCACCAACGGAGGGCTGGGCCTGGCTTGGAATTTCCTCACGGGGTTGGCTGTGCTGGCACTGGTGCTTTTCGTATCGGTTTATAGACCGCCGCAAATCGCAGCTCAGGTATCTGTCAGGATCAAGATGGCCGCTATACCTTGGCCGCCACTGATCTGTGCCGCCCTACTTTGGGGCTTCTACAACACGGCCTTCGCGATGATCTTCGGGTTTGGGACACTGGTTCTCGTCGAGCGCGGCTTTGCATTCGCTGCCGCCAGTTCGGCGACTGGCCTTTACATCATAGCCGCCACGATCGGGATTCCGCTTGGCGGATGGCTGGCGGATCGATCAAGCAATGGAACTTTGGTGGTCAACGTAAGCTTATGGGCCGGAGCGGTTTTGTTTCCTGTCACTCTCTTCATACCCGACGCCTATGTGCTGGTAGCCTTTATCATTGGCGGATTGATCATCGGGCTTGCGCCAGGACCAATAGTTGCGATGCCAAGCCATATCCTTCCGGTTCAGGCCCGCGCCTTTGGCACGGGGGTGTTCTATTCAATCTACTACATCCTGATGATGATTGCCCCTGCGTTGGCAGGCTTGATCGCCGACCGCACGGGTGACGTGAAAATTGTGTTCGTGCTTGGCGCTATCATGATGGTTTTCGCGATCCTGTCGCATGCGGGTTTCAATCGCTTTGCTTCATCGTCGGACACTCGGTGAAAACAATAGTTATATTGCCAATGAAAGGTAGTTTTGTCCCGCGTCGCCTGAGTTCACGCGGGCGAGGATTTTGCAGGTGCAGCGAAAGTCCGGTCTGGCGGACTGCGCCGCAGCACCGATGACCGACGTTGGATGTCGGTTATCGGCCGAGCACGTTGATGCTGCCCTCTCCTGCGGAAGCGGCGGAAAGTGTGAATTCGCCGCATTGCGGAAGGAACCTGCGAAACCGCAAAAGCGGACCTTCGACCACCGAAATTCAGTTTGTCCGATATCTGGACACAAGTTCAGGGAAGCGGAAGTTCGCTGCCGGTGCCAAATCGCATTTTTTCGATTGGGCAAAGATGATATTTAAGCCCCGCCTGTTGAATGTCACTCAAAACTGACCCGGTGTTGTCACCAAGATTTGACCCGCTCAGTCGTTATGCTTTGTTCGTCATGATGTGGTCAATGCCGGTGTCTCCTTCCGTTTCTTTTTCGCTATCTCGGAGCTGGCTTTGAAG
>JAGXFI010000071.1 GCA_024637305.1 Sulfitobacter sp. | reverse complement strand
TTCTCGCCACCCTCCTCATAATTAAGGACAATCTGGACGGCGATCCGCGCCCCGTTCGGCCAGTTCGCCTTTGGCGGCGTCGCACCGTATCCTGTCATGTCACGCGGGTATCTGTGCAATTCTTGGCCTCCAGGTTCGGATACTTATATTTCGGAATAATGATCGTGTTTTTCAAATAATACTTGAAGGAGCCTTCGGACCGCCATGCTTTGATGCTGGGCGCATTATCTGCCTATATGACCGTAATGACGAGGAAAGAAGAAAATGACCGGATATCTGACAACACATGTCCTCGACACCGCACGCGGCTGCCCCGCCCAAGGCCTCAAGATCGACCTTTTCAAAATCCACGGTGAGACGCGCACGCACCTCAAATCGCTCACCACGAATGAGGATGGGCGCACCGACCAGCAGATCCTGCCCAAAGCCGAGTTCGAGACAGGGGTCTATGAGCTGGTATTCCATGCTGGTGCGTATCTGGATTCCATCGGCACGCCGCCCGAAACTCCCCGTTTTCTCGATGTGATCCCGATTCGGTTCGGCATGTCAGAGGCATCGCATTACCACGTTCCGCTGCTGCTTTCTCCGTTCGGGTACTCTACCTATCGCGGCAGTTGAGCCTGAATCGAACTGTCGCGGACAGATTTGCTGATCCGCGCGATGACATATTCCATGAACAGGCGCGTTTTCGGGTCCTGCCGGCGGCGGTGGGTGAACAGGCACGCCATCTGGATCGGTTCGGGCGGCGTGAGGGCTGCGACTTCGACCAGCCGCCCTGCCCTGACATGGTCTGCAACCTCAAAGATCGGCTTCATCACGATGCCGTTTCCTGCAAGTGCCCAATCGGTCAGGACATCGCCATCATCGGATTCGCAGCGACCGGTCACGCGAAAACGTTTGGGTCCCTCCGGCGTCTTTAGCAGCCATTGGAAATCGGTGGCCCCGGGAAACCGCAGGTTGAGACATTCGTGCCCCCCCGCCAGAAGCTCTTCGCCGGACGCCGGATTGCCGCGCGCCGCAATATAGGCAGGGCTTGCGCATAAGATACGCGTGACATCCGCGATTTTGCGGATGCGAAGATTGCTGTCTTCAGGCTGGCCGAGAAAGAACGCCAGATCAAGCCCTTCGGTGGTCAGGTCCACCTTGCGGTCGGTCAATCGCAGCCTGATTGTCACTTCCGGGTATTCGGTCAGAAATCCCGGAACCAGCGGCGCTATCAATCTTCTGCCCACCCCAAGCGGTGCCGCGACATAAAGCGATCCTTTGGGGTTATCGGTGATGTTGACGACCTGAGCCTCGGCATTCTCGACCGCTTCCAGTATTTCGCTCGCCCCGCCATAGAATGCCTTGCCTTGCTCGGTCGGCGTCAAACTGCGGGTGGTCCGCTGAAAGAGCCGCACGCTCAGATGTTCCTCCAATTGCGAAATGCGCGAGGACGTGACGGCAGGCGAAATGCGCAG
Organism: Sulfitobacter sp.; assembly: GCA_024637305.1. GTDB lineage: Bacteria > Pseudomonadota > Alphaproteobacteria > Rhodobacterales > Rhodobacteraceae > Sulfitobacter. Next base: position 5,042 of record JAGXFI010000071.1, on the reverse strand, counting down.
ATCACGCCCCGCCGCCGACATGCTCCCCAATTCGTAGACCCGGACAAAGGTGCGGATGTTGTCGAGATAGGACATTATTTTCTTTTTTTTGATGCTGTTTGGTCTTTTGCAATGATACCAGAAGAATATTGCTTCGCCTAGACTGGCCAAAACCAGACCGCCTTGGAATACGAACCCCCGGGAGGGTGCCATGTACGATCTTGCAGTAACTTGGGACTGGATCGCGTTTGCGGTGCGGTGGCTTCATGTCATCACTGCAATGGCGTGGATCGGCGCGTCCTTCTTCTTTATCGCGCTTGACCTCGGCCTGCGCAAAGCGCCGAAAATGCCTGAGGGCGTGCAAGGTGAAGAATGGCAGGTTCACGGCGGCGGCTTTTATCACATCCAGAAATATCTGGTCGCCCCCGAGAACATGCCCGACCACCTGATCTGGCATAAATGGCAGAGCTATATCACCTGGGTGTCAGGGGCCGCGCTGCTGATGATCATCTATTGGGTGAGCGGCGAGCTGTATCTGCTTGACCCGACCAAAGCGGACCTCACGCTGTGGCAAGGTATTTTGATCTCCGGCGGTTCGCTGACCATCGGCTGGGTCGCCTATGACTTCATGTGCAAATCCAGGCTGGGCGAGCATTCGACTTTGCTGATGCTCGTGCTGTTCGTGCTGCTGGTCGTGATGGCATGGGGCTATGACCAGATTTTCACGGGCCGGGCGGCGCTGCTGCATCTGGGGGCTTTCACAGCTTCCATCATGACAGGGAACGTCTTTTTTCAGATCATGCCCAACCAGCGCATCGTCGTCGAAGACCTGAAGGCCGGTCGCAGGCCCGATGCGAAATACGGCAAGATCGCCAAGATGCGTTCGACCCACAACAATTATCTGACGTTGCCTGTCGTGTTCCTGATGCTGTCCAACCACTATCCGCTTGCGTTCGGGACAGAATATAGCTGGATCATCGCAAGCCTGATCTTCCTCACCGGCGTCACCATCCGTCACTATTTCAATACCCTGCACGCAACCGGCACCGGACCGCACTGGACCTGGGCGGTTACCGTGCTGCTGATGATCCTGATCGCATGGCTGTCTACCCTGCGCGGGCCTGACACCTACGAGCTCGCCGAGACCCGTGATCTGACGGCATACGAGCAACAGTTCGCCTCGGCCGACGGATTCGATGATGCCTATGACGTGGTGCTGGGCAATTGTTCGATGTGTCACGCGCGCGAACCCGTCTGGGACGGGATGCACTGGCCTCCCAAAGGGGTGGTCCTTGAAACGCAAAGCGATGTGGCGCGCTATGCGGAACAGATTTATCTGCATGCGGGTCTCAGCAACGCCATGCCGCCGCCAAACGCCATCGCCACGATGACGCCGGAAAACCGCGGCAAGATCGTCGCCTGGGTGCGCAACGCACGCGCCGATTGACGCAAGACAACCTGCATGCCGGCCATGAGATGCCTGCGCCTTGGCACGGGGAACGCCGGCGGCTATTGATTGATCCTGAACCTGATCGTCCCGGGGGAAACCGCCCCTGTGGGGCACCAGGCCGTCCGCGCCGTCAGCCAGTATCGAGGAGACCGCCATGACCGAAATGACCCTGCCCGGCCCGAAGGCCCCTGCCAGCATCTCCATCGACACCTGGGGCATGGCGCATATCCGCGCCGAAAACACGCATGATGCCTTCTTTCTGCAAGGTTTCAACGCCGCGCGCGACCGTCTGTGGCAGATCGACCTGTGGCGCAAGCGGGGCCTTGGCCTGCTGGCGGCGGATTTCGGCCCCGGCTATCTGATGCAGGACCGCGCCGCGCGCCTGTTTCTCTATCGCGGCGACATGAAATCCGAATGGGCCGCCTATGGCGACGATGCCGAAGACATCTGTACCGCCTTCGCCGCCGGGATCAACGCGGGCATTGATCTGGTGCGCAACGGAACCTGGGAGATGCCGCCCGAATTCGACACGCTCGGGACCCAGCCTGCGCATTGGCAGGCAGAGGACGTGGTGCGGATCCGTACCCATTGCCTCATGCGCAATGCCACGTCGGAACTTGCGCGCGCGCAGGTCCATGCGCTGGCTGATCCGCAAACCGATCTGCTGCGTACGCCGCTGACCCCTTCGGTGCCGCAGGATGAATGGCATACCGCCAGCAAGGTCAATCTGCCTGCGGATGCGCTCGCCGTCTACGAACTCGCGACCGCGCCGGTGACGTTCCAGCGCGCACGCCTCGACGCCACGCTCAAGGAAGCTCCTGTGTGGTCCACCGTCGACGCGCGCAAGACGGTGCAACCCCATGCCCCCTCGATGGAAGGCTCCAACAACTGGGCCATTGCGCCCGAGATGACCAACACCGGCCGGGCCATCATGGCCAGCGATCCGCACCGGCTCCATGCGGCACCGTCGTTGCGCTACATGGTGCATCTCAGCGCGCCGGGGTTGGACCTTATCGGCGCGGGCGAACCGTCGTCGCCCGGCATCATGGCCGGCCATAACGGCACTGCCGCTTTCAGTCTGACGATCTTTTTTGCCGATCAGGAGGATGTGATGGTCTATGAGACCACGGATCACGGCAAGTCCTACCGCTACGGTGACCGCACCGAGCCGTTCACACAGATCGACGAGGTCTTTGCCGTGAAGGGTCACGCAGACCAGACGCTGGGCTTGCATTTCTCGCGTCACGGGCCGGTTGTCTACAACATGGCAGGCACTGCCGTTGCCATCCGCACCGTGTTCACCGATCCCGGCACAGCCCCCTATATGGCGACGCTCAAATCCATGCGGGCGACCACCATGCCTGCCTTCCGCGAGGCGCTGACGACATGGGGCGCGCCGTCTGTGAACATGGTCTATGCCGACACGGGCGGCGATATCTGCTGGCAGTCCGCCGCCTATGTGCCACGCCGCACGGGCTGGCGCGGGCTGATGCCGGTCGACGGATCCGGCGCATACGAATGGACCGGCTTCATGACCGCTGCCGACCTTCCCGCGTTGGAGAACCCCAAGACCGGATTCGTCCATTCCGCGAATGAGATGAACGTACCCGAAGGCTGGGACCATAACGCCAACGCCATCGGGTTCGAATGGTTCGAGGACGGGCGCGCGGACCGGATTGCGAACGTGATCGCCGCCGGAGGGGCCGCAGACATCGCCGCCAACCGCGCGCTGCAGACCGACACGTTCTCGGCCCTCGCCCGCGACCTGATCGCACTGCTGCCCGACAGCGCACCTGCCGACCTTTTGCGTGGCTGGGACGGTCATGCGACAAGCGACAGCGGCGCGGCTTTGCTCTTTGAACTCTGGCTGTCATGCCATCTGCGGCCCGCCCTGCTGGCCCGCGTCGCACCGGACGAGACGTTGCGAAAATTCATCGCCCCCGGCGCTGTTCCGACGATCGTGCGCATGCTTGAAGGCAAGCACCCGGCACTTGCGCGGCGCGCTCGGCTCGACAGCGCCACGGCCCGCGACACCTTTCTGTCAGAGACCCTGGCGGCGGCTTGGGACGATGCCTCCGAACGGTTCGGCAAGGATCCCGCCGCATGGCGCTGGGGCGATCTGCACAAGGGCTATTTCGACCACGCGCTCACGCCTCTAGGGGCCAGTCACGACGTCGGTCCGCTGGCCACAGGCGGCGGCAGCAGCACAGTCATGATGGCCCATTACGAAGCGTCCGATTTCCGCGTTCGCAACGGAGCCTCGGTGCGCATGGTGGTGGACGTCGGGGGCTGGGACAACAGCGTCTGGATCAACACACCGGGGCAGTCCGGCGTGCCTGGCAATGCGCATTATGAAGATCTGGCATCCCTTTGGGCTGCGGGCGACTATGTCCCCATGCTCTATTCCGCAGACGCGGTCGATAAGGAAACCCGCACCCGTCTGAACCTAATCCCCAAGGTCGTTTAACCCGCACCATTGCGCGATGAACAGCGCCAGCAGGACCGTCATCTGGCGTACTGACTCCAGTTCCACCCGTTCGTCGAAGCCATGGATATTCTCGGCCTTCGGCCCGATGCAGAACGCCGGGATGTCGTAGTAAAGCCCGTAGAACCGCGTGTCCGTCAGCGCCGTCATCTTGCGTTCGCCAAGGACGGCACCTGTGCCGAACACCTGTTCGTAAGCCGATTGCATCACGCCCAGCGCGGGGTCCGCATCCTGCCCCAAGACGTAGCCTTCGGCCTGAAACCCGTTCCAGACCACTTGCGGCGGGTTGTTCGACAAAAACGGATGATCGCGCGAGGCGCTTGCGATGCAGGCCTCGATCTCGGCCTTGGCTGTCCCCAGATCCTGCCCCGGCAAGACGCCCATGCGGCAATCGATGTCGCACCAGGCCGGTACGCTCGACGCCCAGTCGCCGCCGGCGATCTTGCCGGCATTGAGGTTCAGCGGATGGGGCACGTCGCGGTAGACCGGATGCTCCGCCGCGCGCGCGTTCCAGTCCTTTTCGAGGCCCTGCAACGCGCGGATCATGTCATGGCCCGCAAGTATGGCATTCGACCCGTCGCCCGCCACGGCGACATGTACCGGCCGCCCCCGCACCTCCACCCGGAACCAAAGCGCGCCGATCTGCGCGCGGTTGATGGTGAAATCAGACGGTTCCGGCAGGACGGCCACATCGGCGCGGTAGCCCCGCTGAAGCGTGGACAATGCACCAAGGCCGGTGCTTTCCTCTTCGATCACAGACTGGAAATGCACCGTCGCCGCAGGCTCGAACCCCGCACGTTTCAGCGCGTCCAGCGCAAAAAGCGCTGCGACTGTCCCCGCCTTCATGTCCCCCGCACCGCGTCCGTACATCCAGCCATCGCGGATCACCGGATCGAACGGCGGCTGCGACCACATCTCGGCAGGGCCCGCAGGCACCACATCTAGATGTCCTTGCAAGATTAGCGATCGCCCTTTGGTCGCCGCCGGATGGTGCGTTCCGACAACGCTGCGCGCACGGGAGAAATCGCCATGGATCGGACCGAACCCGCGCAGATGCTCCAGATCGGATAGATTGATCGTCCAGTCATCGACCTTGTACCCCCGCGACCGCAAGGCCTGCGCGATGAA
>JAGXFI010000070.1 GCA_024637305.1 Sulfitobacter sp. | reverse complement strand
TGGCGTTCGCGCGTATCTCGGCGTTCCCATTCACGACCCTCAGGGCGCGCCGCTTGGCGCGCTATGTGCAATCGATTCATTGCCGAGATCATGGAAAGATATGGATACCAAACTCATGACTGACCTTGCCAGTTGCGTTACAGACCAAATCAAATTTCGCGCAGCCTCGCGCTTGTCGGACGGCTGACCGACTGTTGCCCGCGTCTACCCCTCCAACCCCTGAATTTCGGGTTCAAGGATTTGATAATCTCTCGATGATCTAGCGCTATACAGTGTAGCATAATGGCCGGTTTGCCTTGTCCTGCGTTTCAGCTTCGGTGACTGGCACCGCCCGCTGTCCAGCAGAACAGTCGCCACGCAGCTGAAATCTGACATCTGCGGGGACTCTTCGGGCTCCATGATGATCCGGGTCACCCGTGCCTCGGGGGTGTTTGGACAAGCCAGGGCACGTGGCAAGACACACCGACGCGCAGTTCGTTCAGAACAAAACCTGCGCAAGATCTGGTCTTGCACGTCCCAGCGGCTTTGCCCGCCGCCCCCGATCACCGCGCCAACCTCGCGTTCGGCATGAGCCTAAATCACATGAATTTCTTGTTTGAACGGATCAGAGATCCTTCATCAAACGCAACGCGTCATAGATCGCCGCATGTGTATTGCGCGCCGCTACGGCATCACCGATGCGGAACAGTTGATAGCTACCTTTCGCGTTGCGGGTGACGTTTTGTGGACGCCCCGCCACCAGAACTTCATAATCAACTTCACCAAGATTGCGTGACCCCTCGCGCAGATCAAAATAGAGATCATCGAGCGGCCTTGTGCCGTGGTTGACGATCACTTGATCGACATGTCTCTCACGGCTGACACCGCCGTAGTCGCTGCCAATCGTCGCCACCAACTTGTTGCCGTCACGGCGCACGGCGTCCAGCTTCCAGGTTACGGTGAAGGTCACGTCACGCTTTTGCAGTTCGCGCATCGAGGGGGTGAGCGACATCGCCATGACTTCCGGTGCAAATGTCCGGTCACGGGTCATAATCTCCACCTTCGCGCCGGTTTCGGCTATCTTTTCCGCCGCTTGCAGCGCAGCATAATCACCGGCATCGTCATAGATCAGCACGTTTCCCCCCGGCTGGGCATCACCCGATAGAATATCCCAGGCCGACACGACAAGCGCATCGCCCTCGGCCAGCACCCCGGTATGCGGCAAGCCGCCGGTGGCGATGATGACGACGTCTGGATTGTCGGCCAGAACGATGTCCGCATCCGCAAAGGAGTTGAAGCGGAAGGTCACGCCCATCCTCTCGCATTCCTCAACGCGCCACTGGATGATTTGGATCATCTCGGCGCGGCGCACAGTTTGGGTCGTCAGGCGGATCTGGCCGCCCGAATCATTCGCCGCCTCATGCACGATCACCTCGTGACCACGCTCTGCGGCAACGCGCGCGGCCTCCAGCCCAGCAGGTCCGGCCCCCACAATCACAACGCGCCGTTCGGTGGCGGCCTTGGTCGCGACATGCGGCTGTTCCAGCTCGCGGCCCGTGGCCGGATTGTGCAGGCACAGCGCCATGCCGCCTTGATAAATACGATCGAGGCAGTAATTCGCACCGACACAAGGGCGGATGCGCTCCTCTTCGCCGCGCATGATCTTGGCCATGATATGCGGATCAGCCATATGGGCACGAGTCATCCCCACCATGTCGAGCTTGCCGCTGGCGATGGCATGGCGCGCGGTCGCGACATCCTGAATCTTGGCGGCGTGAAATGTGGGAAACTGCGTTGCTGCCCTAATCTCCCCGGCAAAATCCAGATGCGGCGCGCTGCGCATGCCCTGCACGGGGATCACGTCGGTCAGGCCTGCATCGGTTTCGATATGGCCTTTGATTACGTTGAGGAAATCCACCATACCACTGCCTTTCAGGCGGCGCGAGATTTCCAATCCCTCTTCCTTGGTCAGACCACCGGGCAAATCCTCGTCTCCGGTATAGCGCACGCCGACGATGAAATCGGGACCAACACGGTCACGGATTGCCCTGAGCGTGTCAAAGGTAAACCGCAAACGATTGTCGAGGCTGCCGCCATAGGGGCCGTCCAGATCGTTGGTCAACGGCGACCAGAACTGATCCATCAGATGCCCGTAGGCCTGCAGCTCGATCCCGTCGAGACCCGCCGCCTGCATCCGCTCTGCGGCATCGGCATAATCTTCGATGATCCGGGCGATGTCCCAGTCTTCGACCTTCTTGGGAAACGCCTTGTGCGAGGGTTCGCGCTGGTGACCCGGGGAGACGACCGGCAGCCAATCGGCCTTGTCCCAACGGGTGCGGCGGCCCAGATGCGTGAGCTGGATCATGACCGCGCAGCCGTGATCATGGCATTCGTCTGTCAGCTGTTTCATCCAGCCGACGACTTCATCTTTCCACGCAAGAATATTGTTGAATACCGGTGGACTGTCGCGCGCGACAGAGGCCGAACCCGCCGTCATTGTCAGCGCCACGCCCGCGCGCGCCCGCTCGACATGATAGGCGCGATACCGCTCCTTGGGCATCCCGTCCTCGGGATAGGCCGGTTCGTGGCTGGTAATCATCAGCCGGTTTTTCAGCGTAAGGTGCTTGAGTTGATAGGTCTGGAGGAGCGGATCATTGGACATGGGAATCTCCTTGGCGTCTGATCGACTACGCCACAGTATGTTCACACCTGTCAAGTTTAGGTTCATACTTGAATATTTTGTTTGGTAGCTCCGGGCATAGCGAATAGATTGAGGCTATGAGAGATGCAAAATCAGACGATCAGACGGCAAAGGGCTGGCGCGGATCACGTGAGGTCTGGCTTGATGCGGCCAAGGTGGCGTTTGTGGAAAACGGGCTTGATGCGGTCAAAATTCAGCCTTTGGCCAATGGGTTAAAGCTGTCGCGCACCAGCTTCTACTGGTTTTTCAGGGATCGCGAGGCTTTGCTCGATGCCCTTTTGGCGGATTGGGAGGCGAAGAATACCGGTGCCTTTATCGACGCCTGCACAGCCTATGCCGAAACGATTTCAGAGGCCGTTCTGAACCTCATCGTGGTGTTTAACGACCCCAACTTGTTTGATCCAAAGCTGGATTTCGCCGTCCGTGGCTGGGCACATCAATCCGATGCCGTGATGGCGCGTGTAAATGCTGTCGATGACCGCCGCCTCGCCGCGATCCGCGCGATGTTCGAGCGGTTTGGCCTCCCTTCCAAAGATGCCGACGTGCGGGCGAGAACAGTCTACCTGACCCAGATCGGCTACATTTCAATGCAGGTTCAGGAAAGCACGGCCACAAGAATGGCCCGCGTTCCTGCCTACGTCAAAACCTTCTGCGAGGTCGCACCCTCAGCGAGCGAACTCGCCCGTTTTTATGCCCGACTGAAATTTGACCCCAGTAAAACAGCAGCTGGGGAATGACACGTCCCCTCTTGCGCAACTGATATGCGTTAGAGGCCTAGACTAGTGCGTGCTGCCAAATGTCCGTGACAGCCGAAATATTGAGAGAAGATAATAGTTTATGCTCATAGTACGGAAAAAGAGCCAAAAAAACCACAAAAGGACATCACTGGCTCGACTTCTGTTCCCGCAGATATTCCATGACCCCGCCGCGAACAGACATTTCGCCGCTCTCACGGGCCGTTTCGATCACGCGGCGCACGGCCCCCAGATCTGCACGGCGCAGCAGGCTCTTGACGGGTCCTATGGACGCAGGACGCATTGACAAATTTCGGTATCCGATGGCGGCCAGACACATCGCCTCGACCGGCCTTCCCGCGTCTTCACCGCAAAATGACAACGGCGTACCAGTCTCGTTGCACCGCCGCGCAATGTCTTCGAGGAACGTCAGAAAGCTGACGTTCAGCGTATCGTACCGCCGGCGCACCCGCTCGTTCTCGCGATCAGCGGCAAAAAAGAACTGTTTGAGGTCATTGCCGCCAACCGACACAAAGTCGACCTCTTCAAAGAACTTGCGCGGTGCAAAACCAAGGCTTGGCGTTTCCAGCATTGCACCGACTTCGATACTTTCGGGCAACACATGGCCCAGACGCGACTCGCGGGCGAGCGTCTTGTCCACCTCTCGCCGCGCAGCGCGGTATTCTTCGAATTGCGCAACGAACGGGAACATGATCGTCAAGGGCCGCCCCGCCGCCGCCCGCATCAGCGCCTGCAACTGCATCCGCATGATGCCGGGCTTGTCCAATCCGACCCGGATCGCACGCCAGCCCAGCGCAGGATTTGGCTCGTCATTTGGTTTCAGATACGGCAACACCTTGTCCGACCCGATGTCCAGCGTGCGGAACACGACCCGCTTGCCGCCTGCCGCATCCAGAACACGCGAATAGAGGGCAGACAATTCAGACCGTTTCGGCATCTGGTTGCGCACCAGGAACTGCAACTCGGTCCGGAACAGCCCGACCCCTTCTGCCCCCGACCCTTCCAGCGACGGCAGATCAGCCATCAGCCCGGCATTCATATGCATCCCGATGATCTGGCCGCACAGGGTCTCGGCAGGTTTTTCCCGGATCGATGCGTAACGCTCCTGCGCCGCTGCCTGCATCGCGATCTTGTCACGAAACGCAGCCGCAACGTTGTCGTCCGGACGCAGGTGAACCACGCCCTGCTCCCCGTCCACCATGATGTGATCGCCATTGAGCGCTTCGTTGGTGATGCGTTCCGTATGCACCAGCAACGGTATCGCCAGCGCCCGCGCGACGATCGCCGCATGTGACCCGACAGAGCCGTTTTCCAGAACGATCCCTTTCAGGCTACGCCCGTAATCCAGTAATTCAGCGGGTCCGATGTTGCGCGCAACCAGAATAGGGTCGACGGGCAATTCCGCGCCGGTGTCGCGCCCCTGCCCTGTCAGGATCCTCAGCAAACGGTTGCTCAGATCGTCAAGATCGCTCAACCGATCACGCAAGTAGGCATCCGTCGATTGCCCCATCCGCGCACGCGCGAGAGACTGCTCTTTCTCCACGGCAGCCTCAGCCGACAGACCGTTCTGGATGTCTTCCAGCATCCTGCGCATCCAACCTTTGGAGTTGGCAAACATCCGGTATGCCTCAAGGACCTGCCGCTGATCCTTGTCTGCCGACACTTCCAGCATCTGGTCGACGCTGACGCGCAGTTGCTCGACCGCTTCTTCCAGACGCTCCGTTTCGCGCACCGGGTCGTCCGCCACAGGGTTTGACACGACGACGCGTGGCTCGTGCAGCCAGACATGGCCTTCCGCCACACCTTCCTGCCCGACTGTTCCCCGCAACAGGACCGGCTGGCTGTGCAGCGCCGACATTGCTTCGCCTTCGCCGATGAACGCGCCGAGCTCCGTCATTTCAGCCAGCACCATCGCGACGACTTCAAGCGCATAGATTTCATCGGCCGAAAAATCGCGTGCCGCCCTCGACTGCACCACGAGAACGCCCAGCGCTTCGCCAAGCCGTTGCACCGGTACGCCCAGAAAGCTGGAAAAAACCTCTTCTCCCGTTTCCGGCATGAAGCGAAAGCCGCTTGCCTGCGGGGCGTTGGGCGTATTGATGACCTGCCGCCGCTTGGCCACCCGACCGACAAGACCTTCGCCCATCTTCATCCGTGTCTGGTGAACCGCGTCCTTGTTGAGGCCTTCCGTCGCACACAGTTCCAACGTGTCCTGATCGCGGAAAAGGTAAATCGAACACACCTCACACTCCATCGAACTCGCAATCAGATGGGTGATCTTGTCCAAGCGTTCCTGGCCGGGGTCATCCCCCGCCATGGTATCGCGCAAACGCCCGAGCAGTTTGCGGCTCTCTGTTTCTCCACGCTCGGCCATACCGGTGCGTGCCTCCTCCTGGACGTTGCTTACGCCGTTAAAGCACAACCTACGCTGGAACGAAACGTCTATGCGACCTTATCAAGTTCGAAGGCATCATGCAGCGCCTGCACGGCCAGTTCCATATATTTCCGGTCGATCAAAACGCTGATCTTGATCTCTGAGGTGGTGATGACCTTGATGTTGATGCCTTCGGCAGACAACACCTTGAACATCTTCGCCGCAACGCCCGTATGGCTGCGCATCCCGATGCCGACAACTGACACCTTGGCAACATCCTCGTCCGCTATCAGCTCGCTGAAGTTGATGACCCCCGAAGCCGAAGCCTTGTCCATGGCCAGTTTCGCGCGCTTCACCTGATCGACGGGACACGACCACGTCATGTCCGTGCGGCCCTCTTCGGCGATGTTCTGCACGATCATGTCGACGTTGACGCCGCCATCGCTGAGCGCGCCGAAAATGCTCGCGGCGATGCCCGGGCGATCGGCCACCGAAACCAGCGTCATCTTGGCCTCATCGCGGCTGAACGCGATCCCTGCAACCACATTGCTTTCCATGATTTCCTCCTCACCGCACACCAGCGTTCCCGCCTCGTCCGACTGTTCCTCGAAACTGCTCAGCACCCGCAGCTTTACCTTATAGCGCATCGCCAACTCGACCGACCGCGTCTGAAGCACCTTCGCGCCCAAGGACGCCAGTTCCAGCATCTCCTCGAAGGCGATCCGGTCCAGCTTTCGGGCCTTGGATTCCACCCGCGGATCAGTTGTATAGACACCGTCCACATCTGTATAAATATCACACCGCTCCGCCCCAAAGGCGGCGGCGAAAGCGACAGCCGTCGTATCGGATCCGCCGCGCCCGAGCGTCGTGATGCGGCCCTCCGGACTGACACCCTGAAAACCAGCGACCACAGCGACCTTCATGCCCTGCGCGAATCTTCCCGTGATGTTTTCGGTTGGAATTTCCTCGATACGGGCGGAGGAATGCGCGCTTGTCGTCTTCACCGGCACCTGCCAGCCCTGCCAACTGCGGGCAGGCACGTCCATTTCCTGCAAGGTCAGTGCCATCAAGCCCGCCGTGATATTCTCGCCGGACGACACGACAGCATCATACTCGCGCGCATCATAAAGCGGCGACGTCTCGCCCACCCAGCCCACAAGCTCATTTGTCTTGCCCGCCATTGCCGACACGATGACAATAACGTCATAGCCTTTGGCAACCTCGACCCCCACACGCTTGGCCGCGCGCCGGATGCGGTCCAGCGTCGCAACGGACGTGCCACCGAATTTCATTACCAGAACAGGCATCTCACCCCCGAGCCGTTAGGTTCCGGCGCGGTTTACGCGACCACCCCTGCTCGCGCAAGAGCAGGCGAGGTTCCCGCTTCATTGTTCTTCAAATATCCAAAATCGTGTGACCGGGGCACCCGACTGCAAAAAATCGCGGCGACCTGCCCGTTGTCCATACTTCAGAGCGGATGGGCATGACCGTCCCAGGTCTCGAAACAGCCCGTGTGCGCAAGATCCAACGCGTCGAACCGCGCCATCAATCCGCGCGCGGAGTCCTCTGCCGTGATCGCAGCCGCGTCGCCTCCCATGTCGGTCTGCACCCATCCGGGATGATAGATGCCGACAGCTATGCCCTCAGCCTTCAGATCCGTTGCCAGATTGCGGCCAAGGTTAAGCGCTGCCGCTTTGGAGGCGCGATAGATATAACTGCCGCCCGGTGCACGTTCGGACGACCCCATCTGTGACGAAATAATTGCAATCTTGGCCCCCTGCGCCCGGCGCAGGTTCGGCAGCAGCGCCTGAATCGCAAGAAACACACCTGTGACGTTGGTCGCAAAGCTATGCGCCCAGAGGTCCGCACCGTAACCGCTGTCCAGATCATGGCCCTTGTCCAGATAGATGCCAGCGTTGCAGATCAATAGGTCGATCGCCCGATCACCCAGCGCTTCCGCCATTTTCACGTGACCGGCCGGTTGCGTAACGTCAAGCTGGACCTGAGCCGCCGCCGACCGGCCCGTGCCGATGACCTGCTCGCCGCGCGCGCGGTAGCAGTCGGCCAGTGCCGCTCCGATTCCGCGGCTCGCACCTGTGATCAGAACTGTCATACCAACCTCATTGAACCTTCCGTTTCGGCCGGAAGGGCAGCGGCATAAGCGGCACGCCTTCCTCCATTAGCGCGCGCGCCTCGTCGGGCCGCGCTTCGCCGTAGATCGACCGCTCCGGCACCGTGCCGGAATGGATCGCGCGGGCCTCCTTGGCGAAATCAGCGCCGACATAGTCGGAGTCCCGCTCGATCTTTCGCTTCAAGGCGGCAAGCGCCTTTTCAACCTCTCCCTTCGGCTCTGACAGAACCGCTACCGCATCTCCTGCCGAAGCGAGCTTGGGGGCCATGAGTGCCTTGGTGATCTGAAGGTCGCCACATTCAGGGCAGGTCAACTGCCCTGCCTTTTCAAGCGCGTCATAGGCCGAGGCGCTGGCGAACCAGCTTTCAAAGCCATGATCTTTCCCACACCTGAGCGCATAGCGGATCACAACTGCTTCACCTTCTCGCGCGGATCGAATTCACGGATCATACGCGCCAGCTCCGGCTCCGCGACGAGAAGAGCCGCCTCCTTGCGCGACACCCAGCGACGCTGGCGATGTTCCCGCTCAGGATAGCATTTGGCAAGGCTGACGACCATCATCGGATAAAGCATTGTCAAACAAGGCAAAGGTGCCTCATCTTCACGCTCTTTGACATAGGAATAGACGCCCAGACAGAACCCGGTGACGACCCCACGCACACCGGCCTCTTCCCAGGCCTCTTGTGCTGCGGCTTCCGCAGGCGTGCGAGACTCCATCGGCCAGCCTTTCGGCACGATCCAGCGGCCCCGCTTGCGCGACGTGACCAACAGTACCTGCACCTTGCCGCGCCGCACGCGATAACACAGCGCCGCGAACTGCGTTCGCGCCTGTCCCTTTTCGCCACCATGCAACGATATGGGTAGTTGCCTGACCATTCAATTCGCACCTCCATGCAGTCAATATAATGCGTTACACAAGACCGGACACCCCGCAAGGGCCGCTATTGCGCAAACCCTTGTGCGGCCCATTCGCATCGCAGATACTGCGCGACGATGAAGCCTCTCGCAGCCCTCCTGTCGTTCCTGACATTCGTGCCCTTCGCAGCGCCCGCAGCGGATATTTCCGTGTTCGCCGCAGCCAGCCTGCGCGGCGCGCTGGAGGACATCGCACAAAGCTATCCGACACCAGTGCATCTGTCGTTCGGGGGATCCGGCACGATCGCGCGACAGGTCGCCTCCGGCGCGCCCGCAGACGTGGTCGTCCTAGCGCATGACGACTGGATGGATTGGCTGGCAACGCGCACCCCCCTGGGGGTCCGCACCAGCGTCGCCACGAATCGCCTAGTGCTTGTTGGACCCGCAGGAGCAGCGGCGATCACACCCGATGACATCGCGGCAAAGCTCGGCACCGGCAAGCTTGCCATGGGTCAGCGCGACGCAGTACCCGCTGGCACTTACGCACGCCAATGGCTGCAATCTGCAGGGGTCTGGGAAGAGTTACTGCCCTACATCGCAGAAACAGACAACGTGAGCGCGGCCCTTGCTCTGGTCGCGCAGGGTGCCACCCCGATGGGGATTGTTTATGCATCGGACGCGCTCGCAGAGCCTCGTGTAACCGTTCTTTATTCCGTCCCTGAGACCAGTCACGATCCGATCACTTATCCCTTGGCCGCGCTTACCGCCGAGGGCGAGGGGTTCGCCACCTTTCTGCAGTCGGACATCGCTGGTGAAATACTCATCCGTCACGGCTTCATACCGGTGGCGCAATGACGCCTGACGCGGCCGCATGGGAAGCTTTGCGCCTGTCCTTGTGGGTCGCGACCTTTGCGACCGCGTTTGCAATTCCGCTTGCATTGTGGGTCGCATGGGTGCTGGCGCGACGTGAATTTGCGGGCAAGGCGCTGCTGAACGCTGCTGTTCACCTGCCGTTGGTCCTGCCGCCCATCGTCACCGGCTATCTGCTGCTGGTGGTGTTCAGCCCCACCGCCCCGGTGGGGCGTGCGTTGGAAGCCGCAATCGGTCTTACCCTCGCCTTCCGCTGGACGGGTGCCGTACTGGCCGCCGTCGTCATGGGATTTCCGCTGATGGTCCGCGCCATGCGGCTCGCGATCGAAGCAGTCGATCCCCGGATCGAGGAGGCCGCGGCGACCCTTGGTGCGCCGCGGGTGGCAGTTTTCACGCGCGTCACCCTGCCGCTGATCGCCCCCGGCATCCTTGCCGGTGCCGTCCTCGGGTTCGCCAAGGCGATGGGTGAATTCGGGGCCACGATCACCTTTGTCGCCAACATCCCGGGCCAGACACAGACGCTGCCCCTTGCGATTTGGACGGCCCTGCAAATACCCGGCGGCGAGAAACAGGCGGCCATCATGGCCGGTCTCAGCTGCGTTGTGGCGCTTGGTGCAATCTTGCTGTCTGAATGGCTGGCGCGGCGGGTTGCCGCTCGGATTTCCGGCCCATGACGCTGTCGCTCGCGCTAACGCATCGCTTTGCCAGTGCGACCCTCGACATCGCGTTCGAGGCCGGGACCGGCATTACTGCCCTTTTTGGCCGGTCAGGCGCTGGCAAGACAACCGTGATCCAGACCGTTGCCGGCCTGTTCCAGCCCGATACCGCGCGGGTGTCACTCAATGGCGATATGCTGCTCGACACCCAAGCGCGCCTCAGCGTGCCCGCACATAAACGCCGCTTCGGCACCGTGTTTCAGGACGCGCGGCTATTTCCCCATCTCGACGTAGCGCAGAACCTCGATTTCGGGGCGCGGTATGCCTCGAAGGGGCCGGCTGTGAAACGGAGCGAAGTCATTGATCTGCTCGGCCTGGCATCGCTGCTGACGCGGGCACCGCGGACGCTGTCGGGTGGCGAACGCCAACGTGTCGCCTTGGGGCGCGCGTTGTTGTCGCGGCCACGGATGCTGTTGATGGACGAACCGCTCGCCAGCCTCGACGATCCGCGAAAGCTTGAAATCCTGCCCTATCTCGAAGGGCTGCGGGACGGCCCGCTGCGGCTGCCGATCCTGTATGTCAGTCATGCGGTCGACGAGATCGCGCGGCTGGCGGATACGCTTGTGCTGCTGCAAGGTGGCCGTGTCGCTGCACAGGGGCCGCTGTTCGACGTGATGTCAGACCCCGCTGCCGTTCCGCTGCTTGGGGTGCGCGAAGCCGGCGCTGTCATTGAAGCACAGGTCGTAGAACACGCAGGCGACGGACTGAGCACCTTGCGCCTCAGCGCAGGAACGCTGGAACTGCCCGGCGTCCGTGCAGCACCGGGCGCGCGCGTGCGATTGCGCGTGCTGGCGCAGGATGTGATCTTGTCGATGACCCGTCCGGAGCGGCTGAGTTCGGTCAATGTGCTTCCGGTCGTCATCGAAGCGATCCACCCCGGAGACGGCCCCGGCGCGGCAATCGCCTTGCGCGCCGGAAGCGACAGGTTGCTGGCCCGCGTCACCGCCCGTGCCGTCGCTGAAATGTCGCTACGCCCAGGAACGCACTGTTTTGCCATTCTCAAGGCGACGACGGTGGCTCCGGGAAGCATCGGACGTTAAATCCGGGATCAAGCCGGAATGCGCCTACCCATCTTGGCGGCCAGACGCTGCTTCAATTCTTCGGCGGGCACATCGGCGTCAATCGCCAGCTTGCGCAACCCGAAATGCACATGCGCTATCTCCTGATAATAGCTGGTGTAGGCATAATTCGTCGCCGCCCCTGCGACTGCACCCAGCACCGGCACTGTCTGCGCTGCCAGCTTTTGTCCCAGCACCACCGCCAGTCGCGGTGCAACCTTGGCAATGAGCCCTTTTACTGCGGGTCCCTGCAACGCCAGTCGCGCCGACAAAAACCCAAGATCCGCCCCGTCATCCCCCGACAACGGCCCCGC
The DNA here is from genome assembly GCA_024637305.1 of Sulfitobacter sp. Classification (GTDB taxonomy): domain Bacteria; phylum Pseudomonadota; class Alphaproteobacteria; order Rhodobacterales; family Rhodobacteraceae; genus Sulfitobacter. Next base: position 24,290 of record JAGXFI010000070.1, on the reverse strand, counting down.
TGCCGAGAAAACCTGTACGCAGTCGAATTGCACATTCTCCGCTGCCGGATCAAAGCCATGCTCCTTGGCCACGCCCTGAATGACACGCAGCAGCAGCGTCGTCGTCACCGGCAATTCCGCAAGCGCTGTGGGCAAGCCGCCTGAACCGCCGACGGCCCCCATGGCAGCACTTACAGCGGTGTTGAGCCACGAGGCCTGATCTGGCACCATCCCACGAGAACTGTTGGCCGCTTTCATCGCATGCCCCAATGCGCGCTCCGTGGCAGCTTCAAGGTTTCGGCGCACGGCGGCGGGCAACCGGTCGATCAAGTTGTCCGCCTGCCCGCCAATCAGATTGAGAACATGGATTCCAACGCCGCTCGCAGCCTTGTAGCGCTTGGCCAACAGATCGAGCTGCGCCTCGACGTCAATCGGCTCGGGCAAAGTGTTCCTGATCATGTGCATTTCCTCCACAATGATCTCAATGTGGGCTGGTGCAGCACAAACTTCAATCCACGGCGCGCATCACGTCACCTTTGATCCCGTCCCACGCACCCGCACGCAACGCACGCCCGAGCACCCGTTCAGGGTTTGTCGGTGGCGGCATAGACACTTGGACCAGCCGCGCAAATCCGAAGCGGCCGTAGTAGGGCGCATCCCCCACCAGCATGACCCTTTCCCAGCCCAAATCCAGCGCATGATCCAGCGAAACCTTGATCAGCATCGCGCCCAGACCCTCACCCTGCCGCGTCGGATGCACGGCGACCGGACCCAGCAACAACGCAGCGGCAGCGGAAATCTGAACCGGCCAATAGCGGATCGCCCCGCCCAGAACGCCCTGCGCATCCCGTGCGATCAGGCTCAATCCGGCGACCGGAGGCACGCCATCACGCAGCCGATAGGATGACAACGCCTCGCGACCGGGTGCAAAGCAGGTGTCATAAAGCGCCTCGACCTCGTGACGGTCTTCCGCCACTTCTGTTTTCAATTCGTACAAGGGGCGCAGACTCCGCTGCTCGGTTTCGGGTGGCAAAGGCCCTAACATGGCGCTAGGCCTGTCGGCAATCAGATCGGAGAGACCCAATGTTCTATCGCCCCGAAGACGGCCACGGCCTGCCTCACAATCCCTTCAACGCCGTCGTGACCCCCCGCCCCATCGGCTGGATCTCGTCACGCGACGCCCAAGGCCGCGATAACCTCGCGCCCTATTCGTTCTTTAACGGTGTGGCGTATGTCCCGCCGCAGGTGATGTTCGCCTCGACGGGCGCGAAACCGGACGTCTCCGGCACCAAGGACAGCGTCGCCAATATTCGCGAAACCGGGGTCTTTTGCGTCAATATCGTGGAATACGCTGCGCGCGATGCAATGAACGCGTCCTCGGCCACGCTACCGCACGGCACCGATGAATTTGCCCACGCCAACGTCGAGAAAGCCGCCTGCGACACGATAGACTGCGCGCGGGTGGCAAACGCGCCCGCCTCGCTGGAATGCCGCATGACTCAGATCGTCCAGATCGAAGGCGAAGCGAACTTTGTCGTTTTCGGCGAGGTCGTCGGCGTCCATCTGCGCGATGACTGCATCGTTGACGGGCTTTTTGACGTAACCAGATACATCCCGCTCAGCCGGCTGGGCTATCGCGACTATACGGCCGTGCGCGAAGTGTTCGAAATGATCCGACCGGACGACTGAGGCAGGCACCCCGTGACGCGCTATCAAAGGGGATTCGAGACAAATGAGATGCAAAACCTGCAAGGCTTTCATCCTGGTGATTCTTCTTTGTCTGTCGCAGCCTTTTGCGGCGGGGGCGCAGACGCCTCCAGCCGCAGGGCTGCTGTGGAACCGCACGGGGTTGCCGGCCGTCTTTCCACTGCAGATCAAGACAAATCCCGATTTTGATTACCTCGTGACGTTGCGCGATGCGGACACGGACGTCGCAGCGCTGGCGGCGTATATCAAAGGTGGCAAATTCTTTCAGGTGTTGGTCCCGCCGGGGCGCTTCGCGCTGGAATTTGCCGCTGGCGCGCAATGGCAGAACGAGACCATCCTTTTCGGACCAGGCGGTGCTACGCATCGGTTCAATCTGGCAGAGCCGCTGACCTTCGCCGTGCGCGGCGTAGCGATCAAGGCAGGGCATCTCGTCGACCTGACCCGAATCGATCTTTCGTCCAACGCCCCCCGACTGGCCGAAAATTCCATCGTCAGCCCGAGCGCTATTTGTCAAACCATTGCCCGCGATACCGAAAACCGCATCCTCGCGCCGCACCAACCGGACCAGCGGTCATCCGGTCGCCTCGAAGAGCCGAACGCCCTTTCCGCCCTTCCACGCAGTTCACCCGATCCAGAAGTATCTACATTCGATCAGGCATTCCAAAATCCGGCCAACCTGCCCGAGTATTTGCGTCAGCGAACCAAAGGAAGTCCCCCCTCGAACGGCCCCCTTGGCCAGCCCGAACGATTTGAGGTCAGGAACCGGCCTTGCTGAAATCGCGTGACCAGAAACCGTTATGCGCAAACGCGCGGTGACGTGTTAGCCCATATCTCGACCAGATATTCAGCGGTGAATCCCGCACGGTAACGGCGATGTGGGCTTTTCATGGCCGGATAGGGCGGGCAGACTGGGCGCGCAAACATCTAAAGAGACCGCTATGACCCAGACAAAAATCGCCGTGATCGGCGGCTCAGGCATCTATGACATCGACGGTTTGGAAGCGGCCGAATGGACGACGGTGGAAACCCCCTGGGGTCCCGCGTCCGACGCGATCCTGACCGGCACGCTTGACGGGACGCCGATGGCGTTTCTGCCCCGCCACGGGCGGGGACATGTGCACAGCCCGTCAACTGTGCCGTACCGCGCCAATATCGACGCGCTGAAGCGACTGGGGTGCACGGATATCATTGCCGTCTCCGCTTGCGGATCTTTCCGTGAACAGATGGCTCCAGGCGATTTCGTCATCGTGGACCAGTTCATCGACCGCACGACGCAGCGCGCAAAATCGTTCTTTGGCACCGGCTGTGTTGCACATGTATCTGTCGCCCATCCGACCTGCGCGCGGCTGTCGGATGCCTGCGAGACAGCCGCCCGCGACACTGGCGTCAAGGTTCACCGCGGCGGCACCTATCTGGCGATGGAAGGTCCGCAATTCAGCACGCTGGCAGAATCCAGAATGTACCGTGATGCTTGGGGTGCGGATGTGATCGGGATGACCAACATGCCGGAGGCTAAACTCGCGCGCGAAGCAGAGCTTTGTTATGCCTCCGTCGCCATGATCACCGACTATGACAGCTGGCACCCCGACCACGGCGAGGTTGACGTCACAAAGATCATCGCCACGCTTACGCGCAACGCCGACACAGGCCGCGACATGGTCGCGCGCTTACCCGGTCTGCTGGATGAAACCCGCGCGCCCTGCCCGCAAGGCTGCGACCATGCGCTGGAATATGCGATTCTGACCCAGCCGGATGCCCGCGATCCCGCACTCATGGCAAAACTGGACGCCGTGGCGGGCCGGATGCTTTAGCACGGCGCGTCTGCAGCGATTTCCATCTCGACCAACTGCCGCAGCACGCGCGGCGCGATCACACCGTTGACCAGCGTACCACCAACGGCAAGCCCCGGCGTTCCGACAAAACCGAACGTGCGGAACGCCGCAAGGCTGTCTGCCAACTGCGCCTGCGTTGCGTCCGCATCCAGATCGTCCATGAAACGCGCAACATCAAGCGCCTCACCCCGCGCAAAATCTTCGAGGTACGCCCGATTGGGCACGAAGGTTGTGCGGATCAATCGCGCGTAATAGGGCTCGTAGGCCCCCTGTCGATCCGCAGCGATGGCCCCCTTTGCCGCCATCACCGATGCAAACCCCAAGAGCGGAACCTCATGCGTTATAATGCTCACTCTCGCGTCTGCCGCAGCGATGCGTCGCAGCTCTGCTTCGAGTTCGCGGCAATATGGGCAGAAAAAATCCGAGAACGACGCAATCACCAAACGCCCCGGACCCTGCTCGCGGCCCTCAAACGCCACCTCGCAAATCCTCGACGGCGGCAGGCGGGCGTCGGTCTCCTGGCCAACGGTCAATACGGCACCGCCAAGCGAAATGCCCTGCCCGGCGATGCGGCGAAAGCCGTCGAGATCGTTCACTGGCTCGAAGGCAATCTCGGGAGCAGGCCAGAACCGCCACGCCGCAGCGCCCAGCAAGGCTATGCCGCCAGCCCCCAGAAAGACACGTCTGCGGTGATCCATCACATCTCCTGCATAGGGCGAATTGACATCCATTGCCCTTCACCGCTTCATGTCAGACAAATACACTTTCATAAAGGCGCAACATGTCCTTCAATCTCTGGCTGGCATTCCTTGCCGCCTCAACGGCGCTTTTGCTGACCCGCAGCACGACGGGCGTGCACCCCTCCCCTTCGCGCAGGAGCGCCGCATGAAACAGATCAGCGATTATATCCGCAACATTGTCGATTTCCCGCATGAAGGGATCATCTTTCGCGATGTAACGACCCTTTTTGCCGACGCGCGGGGGTTTCGCATGGCAATCGATCAGATGCTGCACCCTTATGCAGGGCGGGAGATCGACAAGGTCGTCGGTCTCGAGGCCCGAGGGTTTATCCTCGGCGGCGCAATCGCGCACCAGCTATCTGTCGGCTTTGTTCCGATCCGCAAGAAAGGCAAGCTGCCCGGAACCACGATTTCACAGGACTACAAGCTCGAGTATGGCGAGGCGATCGTGGAAATTCACGACGACGCGATTCAACCGGGCGAAAAGGTTCTCGTCGTGGACGATCTTTTGGCAACCGGTGGCACGGCCGAGGCTGGCATCAAACTGATCGAGCGTCTCGGCGGAGAGATCGTCTCGACCGCTTTCATCATCGATTTGCCCGAACTGGGTGGTCGCGCACGGCTGGAGGCGATGGGCATGGAAGTTCATGCGCTGTGCGCATTCGAGGGTGCCTGACATCTGCGGTCACGCTGTGCCCGCACTGAGGCGCGCACGTGCCTGAGGCCTTGCGGCATCAGCGTCGGATCACGGCACCCGGATTCATGATCCCCAACGGGTCAAGCGCCGACTTGATCGCGCGCATCGCTGACAATTTGGCCGGATCGCCATAGCGTTCCAGATCGTCTACCTTCATCCGTCCGATACCATGTTCCGCGCTGATCGCCCCCCCCATCGAATGCACCAGATCATGCACGCAGCGCTTTATCGCATCACGTTGGTTTTCGTGGTCTGCACGGGATTTCCCCGGCATCGGAAAGACATTGTAATGCAGGTTGCCATCGCCAACATGGCCAAAGCAGTTGATGCGGAATTCTCCAATTTTCCCAATCTGTTCCCCGGCGCTCTTGATGTATTCGGGAATCGCACCGAGGGGGACGGAAATATCATGACTGGACACCGACCCGATGCGCCTGTTCGCTTCCGGCAGGCTTTCGCGTATGTTCCAGAAATCGGCGCTTTGCCCGGCGCTTTGTCCGATCAGACCGTCCGTTACAAGCCCCGCCTCGCTGGCTTCGGCAAACAAGGTCTCAAGCGCGCCCGACGGGTCCATGTCGGCGGCCAGGCCGAGCTCGATCAACACGCACCATTCAGGTGCTTCGACAAACGGCAGACGCACCTCTGGCATTGTCTCGGCTAGAAAATCGAACCCTTGCCCGTCGATCAGTTCGAACGCGCTGATCATTTCGCCCAGTTGGTCGCGCGCCAGACCCAACAGATCCAACGCCGCCGCAGGGCTGTTTACCACCAGCAGCGCCGTCCCTGTTTTCGCGGGCCGCGCAAACAGTTTCAGCGCGGCGGCTGTGATGATACCCAACGTCCCTTCAGCGCCAATCAGCAAATGCCGAAGATCGTAGCCGGTGTTGTTCTTTCTAAGCCTTGTCAGACCATTCCATATCTGCCCATCCGGCAAGACAGCCTCCAGCCCCAGACAGAGGTCGCGCGCATTGCCATAACGCAAGACACCCGTACCGCCTGCGTTTGTCGCCAGATTGCCGCCGATTTGCGCGGTTCCCTGTGACGCAAGGCTCAGCGGAAACAAGCGGCCCGCCTGAAGCGCTGCGTCCTGTACCTCAGCCAGTGTGACGCCAGCCTCCACCACGATCGCGTTTTCCTCCGCGAATACCTCACGCACATTTTTCATCCGCTCCAGCGACAGGATGAGTGGCCGGATACCTTCAAATGCGATTTGTCCACCGACCAGCCCGGTGCCGCCGCCGTAGGGGACTATGCCCACCTGTTTTTCAGCGGCATGCCGGATGATCGTGGCGACCTCTTGCGCTGTTCGGGGAAGCGCCAGAACGCCGCCCGCCGCCTGATAGCGCGCACGCGGTTCCTCCAGATATTTCGGGGCTGCATCGCGCACGGTATCGTCGGGCAATACCGCGCTGAGCGTCGTGATGAAGGCGTCGTCGGCTGGGTTCAATGTCATGAAGCCATTGATCCGTCCAAGCATACGCGGATGCAAGCCCCTATTGGTCGGTGACGTTCAAATAGGCCGGGCGCAACACCATGATGGCGGGCCGCGAAGGCAACTTGTCCAGCGACACGGTAAGCGACGGGCCTTCGACCTCGATGATCGTAAAGCTGTCGGACATACCGGTAAGGAAATCGTCCAGCGCAAATTCAGAGAACCAGTGCATGGGGATCACGATCGAAGCCCGCAAGCGCTTGAGCACCGCGATCATCGTCGGTTGGTCCAGTGTATACCCGCCGTCGACCGGTGCCATGACAACATCAAGCCGACCGAGTGCTGCATATTGTTCGGGGTTCGGGGCGTGGTGCAGATGACCCAGATGCCCGATGCACAGGCCGGCCATCTCGAATACAAAGATGGAATTCCCCCTCGGCTCGACTCCCGAAAACTGTGACCGGATATCGGTACTGACGTTACGCACGAGCACCTCTCCCAAGTCCAGCTTGTGCTCGATCCCTTCACCGAAGGGACCCCACCCGGGCAGGACATGGGCAATCCCCGGATCAGGAGAGCCGGTGAAATGACTGGAATGCGCGTGATTCATCGTAACCACGTCAGGGATGAATGGCAGAGTACCGGTAAATCCCGTGAAGTCTGTCACGAGGTTCAACCCGCCATGACTGCGGATCAGGAAAGACGCGTGCGCGATGTAGTGCAGATGCACCGTCTCTTCCGCAACGTCCGGCAGACTGACGCGATGCACATACTCGATCCCCGGCGTTTGGGCGAGGGCAATACAGTGGCTAGGCGTCCGCTCCTGTGCGATCAAAGGGGTCGCGAGCAGAGTGAGAATCAAGGCAAATCCGATGCGCATGAAGAAATGTTAGCACGGGTCCCCCATCTGGCAATCACACAGATACGTCAGGCCGCACCGGCAGCTGTTTTTCCCCGCCGGTCGCCGCGTAATGAGGCATAAAGCACATGTGTGCGCCACCGTCCGGCAATCTGAAGGTAGCTTTGCGCAACGCCCTCATATTTGAAACCGGACTTTTCCAACAAGCCGCGCGATGCCGTATTCTCTGGCAAACATGCCGCCTCGATCCTGCTGAGGTCGAGCCGGGTGAACGCATGATGCACGGCAGCTTCGATTGCTTCGCGCATATAGCCCTGGCGCGCGAAATGCTGGCCGGTCCAATAGCCCAGCGTCCCCGCCTGAGCCGGTCCGCGCCGGATATTGTCCAGTGTGATCGCACCAAGCAACACATCATCTTCGCGCCGGATGAGGAACAGCGGCAGCGCCGTGCCGCCGTTGATCGACCGTTGTGCCCAGTATACGCGATTCGCGAATGCCTTGCGGGTAAGGTGATCGTCAGCCCAGGCTGGCTCCCAGGGGGTCAGATATTGTTCGCTCGACAGCCTGAGTGCCACCCATGCGCGGAAATCCGAATGAACCGGTGGCCGCAGCGTCAGCCGATCCGTCTCAAGCCTAAGTTTCCGGCGGAGGAGCAGCATCAGGCGGCGCGGCGCTCCTGCAGGGCATCGAGGCCGGGTGCCGCCTCCACCGGGCCGTAAAGCGCCAGAGCAGCGGGCGAGGACGCGGCCATATGCTCGGCAAAGGCGCGCACGTCGCCGGTCGTCACGGCGTCGATTTGCGCGATGGTTTCCTCAAGCGGTGGGATTCGGTCCCATATCTGCATCAGGCGCGCCAGACGCTCTGCGCGATTCGACGGGCTTTCCAATCCCATGAGCAGCCCCGCTTTCATCTGTGCGCGGGCGCGCGCGACTTCGGCGGGGGACATGTCGCCCGCTGCACGTTTCATCTCGTCGATGGTGATGTGCGCAAGCTCCGGCAGCTGGTCGGCGGAGGTGCCCGCATAAACGGTCATCATCCCGGTATCGGCATAGGCACCTGCCTGCGCGAAGATCGTATAGCAAAGCCCTCTGTTCTCGCGGATTTCCTGAAACAGCCTGCTCGACATGCCGCCGCCAAGCGCCGACGCATAGATCTGCGCCACATAGATGTCATCCGCGCGATACCCTGGAGATTCGAAACCGAGCGCGAAATGCGCCTGCTCCAGCGGTTTTGACTGGCGGAATTCACCGCCTGCAAACCGCGCCGGTGAAATGTCAAAGGCAGGCTTGGGAGGCATATCGCCGAAAAGCGTCTCCGCCAGCGCCACGATCTGGTCGTGATCGACCGCCCCGGCAGCGGCGAGAATCATCTGTTCAGGGCCATAATGGTCCCCAATGAACCGTTTGAGATCGTCGCGGGAGAATTGCGACACCTGTTCCGTGGGGCCGAGGATCGTGCGCCCAAGCGGCTGATCCGGATAAGCTCTCTCCTGCAGCCAGTCAAAGATCACGTCGTCGGGGGTATCAAGCGCCTGACCGATCTCCTGCAGGATCACACCGCGTTCGACCTCGATCTCGTTATCTTCCAGCACGGGATTGCGAAGGATATCCGCAATCACATCAAGGCCAAGAGGCACGTCCTGCTGCAACACGCGCACATAATAGGCCGTCACTTCGCGCGACGTATAGGCATTGATGTAACCGCCTACATCTTCGATGGCCTCTGCAATCTGCAAGGCGCTGCGCCGGCTTGTTCCCTTGAATGCCATATGCTCAAGAAAGTGGGCGATGCCGTTTTGGGCCTGGGTTTCGTGCCGCCCGCCCGCCGTCACCCATACCCCGATGGAGGCAGAGGCGAGGCCTGGCATGTGTTCGGTTACGATGCGAAATCCGTTAGGCAGTCGGTGGGTCTGCAGTGTCACGCGCGGATCAATCCTTTGATGTGGGTCTTGAGTGCTTCCAAATCATTGGGCACCCGTGTCAGCCGTTCGTCCCGCTCATAAAGGTCTGCCATACGCGGAGGCAAGGGGGGACGGATACCCGTCGCCGCTTCCACTGCGTCAGGGAATTTTGCGGGATGCGCGGTGGCCAATGTAATCATCGGCACTGCCGGATCCCGCATTTCGTTTGCGACGTTTACGCCTACGGCGGAATGTGGGCACAAAAGCTCACCCGTGCGCGTGAGCATGTCCGCAATCGTCGCCGATGTTTCGGCCTCCGATGCGCGGCCTGAACGGTAGTGGTCTTGCAACGCCTGCATAGCGCCCTGACTGACATCGAAACCGCCTTTGGACAGCTCGTCCATAAGCTGCGAGACGGCGGCACCGTCCCGATCATAGGCGTCAAAGAGCGCGCGTTCGAAATTGGATGATACCTGAATATCCATCGACGGGCTGATCGTCGCGTGCACCGTTCCCTTGCGGTATCCCTGCCCGCTCAGACAACGATGCAGAATATCGTTCTGGTTCGTCGCGACCACCAGATCGGCAATGGGCAAGCCCATGCGTTTGGCGATATAGCCTGCGAAAATATCGCCGAAATTCCCCGTCGGCACGGTAAAGCTGACCGCGCGCCCGGGCGCCCCAAGGCTGACCGCGGCAGAGAAGAAATAGACGATCTGCGCCAGCACCCTGCCCCAGTTGATCGAATTGACGCCCGCCAGTCGCACACCATCGCGAAATTCGAAGTCGTTGAACATGTCCTTCAACCGTGCCTGACACGCGTCAAAATCGCCATCAACGGCCAGCGCGTGAACGTTCGATTCCGCAGGCGTCGTCATCTGGCGGCGCTGCACCTCGGACACGCGCCCATGCGGATAGAGGATGAACACATCCACGTTATCGAGACCCCTGAACGCTTCGATTGCCGCTGAACCGGTATCTCCCGATGTCGCGCCGACAATCGTTACACGCTCGCGCTTGCGGCCCAGCGCCAGTTGAAACATCTGCCCGATCAACTGCATCGCGAAGTCCTTGAACGCGAGCGTCGGCCCATGAAAAAGTTCGAGCAGGAAATGTCCTTGATCCAGTTGCACCAGAGGGGCGCGCGCATCGTGGCTAAAATCTGCGTAAGCCTTTGAAATAAGGTTACGGAATTCATCGTCTGTGAAGGTCTCGCCGATGAAGGGCCGCATCACCGTAAACGCGATGTCTTCATAGGACTGTCCCGACATTGCGGCGATGTCATCGGTGCTCACCTGTGGAATCGTCTCAGGTACGTAAAGCCCCCCGTCGCGCGCGAGACCGGTCAGCATCGCCTCTTCGAAACTCAGAGAGGGTGCTTTGCCGCGGGTAGAGATGTAGCGCATGACGTGTCAGCCTTTGGAATGGACGTTAAGTTTGCGGCGCATGACAAAGGTCAACGACATGGCCAGCCACAGTGCGGCGAGCGAAAACCATGTGATGGCATATTGCAAGTGGTCGTTCGGAATGCCAGCCGTCTCGACCGGCAACGGCATCACACCAGCAGATTCGCCATTGACCTCACGGGCAACAACCAAAAGCGGTCGCGTTTCCAGAACAGACGCCATCGCGTCCACGTCCCGCGCGAACCAGATATTGCGCGCCAGGTCAGGAGCAGGCGTGAAACCGTCGCTTTCCTGCGGCCATTGCAGATTGCCGCGCAGTGTGACCTGCCCGGTGACAGATACCACATCCGCGTCGGTGGGAATAAACCCGCGGTCGACCAGAATACGACCCTGCGCGGTTTCAAGGGGTGCTATGATCCGGTACCCTGCACCAATTTCTTTTTGCGACACCAGCACCCGCAGGAATCCGTCAGCCCAGGTCCCGCTTGCCTCGACCGGCAGATAGGCATCGCGTGCGGGATCTGGCGCATCGGGCAGCGCCACCGGTTCGGCATCAATGCGCGCTTCGATATCAGCAATGATGGCCTGCTTCCACGCCAACCGCTGGACCTGCCAGACGCCCAGCGAAACCAGAATCGCGGCACCGCCCAGACCGATGATGATGAAGAACAGGCTGCGCCGCATCGATGATCCCAATTATTCAAGAAAAACGCGCGAGGCCGCCCCCGCGCGTCATGGTTTTTTCAGCGATCAGGACGCTGGATGCAACCCGGTTCGAGGGACCTCAGCCCGGAATGCCCCAGATATAGACGGCGAAGAAAAGGAACAGCCAGACCACGTCAACGAAGTGCCAATACCAGGCTGCTGCCTCGAAACCGACATGCTGCTCAGGCGTGAAGTGCCCGCGAATTGCCCGCACGAGGCAGACCGCCAGAAAGATCGTTCCGATGATCACATGGAACCCGTGAAAGCCGGTCGCCATGAAGAAGTTGGAATAGAACTTGTCGCCGCCAAAAACCCAACCTTCATGCAGCAGATGTACATATTCATAGGCTTGCAGCGCCGTGAACAAGACACCCAGCACGATGGAAATCGCCAAACCGGTAATCAGGTCCTTGCGGTTGTTTTCATGCACCAGCGCGTGGTGCGCCCAGGTTACCGCACAGCCTGACAGCAACAGAATCAACGTGTTGATAAGCGGCAGATGAAAGGCGTCAACCGGATAGATATAGGGCGGGACATACTCGGACCCGACATATTCGTTCATCGGATACAGCGCGTGTTTGAAGAAGCTCCAGAACCACGCTGCAAAGAACATGACTTCGGACATGATAAAGAGGATGAAGCCATAGCGCAGGCCGATCTGAACAACCTTTGTATGGTCGCCGACCCTGCTCTCATCAACCACTTCCGACCACCAGCCGAACATGACGTATAGAACGCCGACAAGACCGCCCCAGAACAGCCACGGTGTGATGTCGTGCATCCACAGGACGCCGCCCGTCAGCATGGCGAACCCGGCGATTGAGCCCAGCAATGGCCAGCTCGAAGGCGCTAGAATGTGGTAGTCGTGGTTTTTTGCATGGGCCATTCGGGGTCCCTCACCTTTGTTAATTCAGGTTTGATTTCGTGGCCTGATCAAGGGCGGCAACGCCCTCGGGCAGGTCAATTTCGTAGAATGTATAAGACAGCGTGATCGTATGCACAAACTTCCCGTCGCGATCGTTGACGATTTCCGGATCGACGTAAAAGCTGACCGGCATTTCCACCCGCTCTCCGGGCTGCAAGACCTGCTCAGTAAAGCAAAAGCATTCGATCTTGTCGAAAAAATAGCCGGCTTGATAAGGCGTTACATTGTAGCTCGCCTGCCCCGCGATGGGCCGATCGGTCGGGTTGTAGGCCTCATAGAACGCCAGTCCGGTCTCTCCGATGCGAATTTCCATTTCGCGAACCAAGGGCTTGAATTCCCAACCCATGCCTTCATTGAGCGAAGCATCAAAGCGAATCTTGATCGTTTGGTCGAGGATCTCGTCAGGGGCGACATCAGAAACGCCGGTAACGCCGCCGAATCCGGTGACGCGGCAGAACCAGTCGTAAAAGGGGACTGACGCCCAAGCGAGGCCGCCCATCAACACGACAACACTGACTGTTTGAAGAACCGTTTTTTTCGGACCTGAAAGTGACATCAGCTGTCTGGCTCCTGCGTGGCTGTACCCTGCGCGTCCGGCAGGCGGAAATCCGATTGCGTTATCTTTACATAGGTCAGCGCCATCACCAGAACCACGAATGCGGCCAGCATCAGGCCAACGCCCACATTGCGACCCTTGCGCCGCGTGTGAATCTCATGCTCTTGCCGCAGGCTCATGACCAGCCACCCAGACCCCAGGGCCGCAAGGCAGACTCTGCGAGGATCGCGCCAAAATGCAGAAACAGATACCATAGGGACAGGCGAAAGAATTTGCGTTCCACTGCAAAATTGTCCGCCTCGCTGTCGTTCTCGTTCCGGTTCCAAATGCGCGCAGCACCGATCAGGAACAGCGCATTCAATACTACAGCGGTCACAAGGTAAATCGGGCCACCGATCGCGGTGAACGCGGTGCCTACGGCAAGGAGCGCCAGCAGCACGGTGTAAGCCAGAATATGACGCCGCGTCGCGGGCCGACCATGCGTCACCGTCAACATCGGCACCCCTGCATCGTCATAGTCAGAGCGCATGAATAGCGCCAGCGCCCAGAAATGCGGTGGCGTCCACATGAAGATCAGCGCGAACATCAGCCAAGGTTCGATGGCAAAGCTGCCCGTGGCGATCAGCCAGCCAATGACGGGCGGAAACGCCCCCGCAGCGCCGCCGATCACGATGTTCTGCGGCGTGGAGCGTTTGAGCCACATCGAATAAACGACCGCGTAGAACAGGATGGTAAAGGCCAGCATGGCCGCAGCAAGAAGATTCGCTGAGAGCGCCAGCATCATCACTGCCAGTCCGGACAACGCCACACCGATTCCAAGCGCCTCACCCGGCTCGACCTTGCCTGACGGGATAGGACGTCCTTTGGTGCGAAGCATCACCGCGTCGATGTCCGCGTCCCACCACATGTTCAGCGCACCAGAGGCTCCTGCACCAATCGCAACGAACAGAATCGAAGCGAAGCCGATGACAGGATGCACTGACACAGGGGCGGCAAGCATGCCAACGAGCGCGGTAAATACCACAAGCTGCATCACGCGCGGCTTCAGCAGGGCAAAGTAATCGCCCAACTGCGCTTCGCGTTCGAACACTTTAGGATCGGTCATGTCAGTCATTGCAGCACCTCACAGGAACGGAGGCCAGTGGCCACCGTCCCATTGCAGCTCAATTGGACGCAATGGTCAACGGCTGCGGAATACCGGCGTATTCCGCTTTTGCAGCGGCAAGCCACAGCGCGTAGACCTCTTCGGACACAACCTTGACCGTTATCGGCATATAGGCATGCGCCTCGCCACACAGTTCGGAGCATTGACCAAAGAATACGCCCTCGCGGTCCGCGCTGAACCACAACTCGGCCAGACGGCCAGGGACCGCATCCTGTTTCACACCGAAGGCCGGCACTGTCCATGAATGGATCACGTCAGAGCCGGTAACCTGCACCACCACCGTCCTGCCGACCGGCACGACCACGGAGGTATCAGTGGCAAGCAGCCATTCATCCTCTGTGTAACCGGCAGCTTCCAACTGTGCGACGACTTCGGGCGTTTTGCGATTGTCTCCGCCAAGAGCCGGTGCGCCGATCATGTAGCTGTCAAAGCCGAAACCTTCGTCGACATATTCATACGACCAGTACCACTGGTTTCCGATCGCCTTGATCGTAAGATCGGCCTGCGGAATTTCCTGCTGACGGAACAGGATGGGCAGCGACCATGCACCGATGGCCACAAGAATCACGATGGGAACGATCGTCCACGCAACCTCGACCGGCGTGTGGTGGGTAAAGGAGGCCGGCGTCGGGTTCCGCGTTTTGTTGTAACGCACCATGACCCACAGGATCAGCGCGGTCACAAAAAGCGTGATTGCCGTGATGATGATCAGAATCATTCCGTCCAGCCATTGCAGATCGCTTGCCAGCCGGGTCGCGGCGGGTTGAAAGCCCATTTTGCCATCGATCGGCTTGCCGATGATCTCCAACCCGTCGATCCGCAGGTTCTCTTGTGCCAGTGCAGGCAGGGCTGAAAGGCTGGCCATAAGACCGCTGAGGGTAAGAAGGTTTTTCATATGTCGTCCTGATCTTGTGACCATTGTGATACCCGCAGACCGATAGTCCGCGCGCTGGCGTTGTATTCTGCGGTCTTACAATCATATTCTAACGACGAGATAAAGCCACATGCTTGCGTCACTTGGACGCGAATTTGTAACTTTCCCCCTCTGAGAGGACCCTTGCGCATGTCAGACACCCCCTTTTCGCCGTTCGAGACCGACCTGGACCGCGACGTAGCGCTGAAACAGTTAAGACAAGCTGTAGATGGTGCAGATGATGGAGAGCTGTTTTTCGAACGTCGCCGCTCCGAGGCACTGATGTTTGATGACGGACGGCTCAAGACGGCCAGCTATGATGCTGCCGAGGGATTCGGACTGCGGGCCGTGCGCGGCGAGGTTGCGGGTTATGCCCATTCGACCGAGATTTCCGAGGCGGCATTGCGGCGGGCGACCGAGACTGCGCGTCTGGCGGTCGGCGACGGCGGCGGCACCTGGGCCGATGCGCCCGAGGGGACCAACAAGCGTCTCTACACGGATGCCGACCCGATCGCGGGCGCGGCCTTTCCGGTCAAGGTCGAGACCCTGCGCGCGATCGATGATTTCGCGCGCAGTCTGGACAACCGCGTCGTGCAGGTCAGTGCGTCCATCGGTGCCTCCCTGCAAGAGGTTGAAATCCTGCGCCCCGAAGGCACGTCCGTCCGCGATGTGCGGCCGATGACGCGCGTGAACGTGTCCGTGATTGTCGAACAGGACGGCCGCCGCGAAAGTGGCAGTGCAGGCGGCGGCGGGCGCGTCGCGCTCGACGGTTTGCTGGACCCGTCGGACTGGCAGGCCAAGACACAGGAAGCATTGCGCATTGCCATCGTGAACCTCGCCGCCGTTCCCGCCCCGGCGGGGGTGATGGACGTGGTTCTCGGCCCCGGCTGGCCCGGTATCTTGTTGCACGAAGCGATCGGTCACGGGCTGGAGGGCGATTTCAACAGGAAAGGCTCAAGCGCCTTTGCCGGATTGATGGGTCAGCAGATCGCGGCCAAGGGCGTCACTGTGCTGGATGACGGCACCATCCCCGACCGGCGCGGCTCTATCAGTGTGGATGATGAGGGAACACCATCGGCGAGGAACGTTCTGATCGAGGACGGCAAGCTGGTCGGTTTCATGCAGGATCGCCAGAATGCGCGGCTGATGGGGGTCAGATCCACAGGCAACGGACGCCGCCAGAGTTTTGCACATATCCCGATGCCGCGCATGACCAACACTTATATGCTGGGCGGTGACGCTTCGCCCGAGAGCATCGTCGCCGATCTCAAGGACGGCATCTACGCCGTCGGTTTCGGCGGCGGTCAGGTGGATATCACCAACGGCAAGTTCGTGTTCTCCTGTACCGAAGCTTACCGCGTACAGAACGGCAAGATCGGCGCCCCCGTCAAAGGGGCGACCCTGATCGGCGACGGGGCCACGGCGCTCAAGCAGATCCGTGCCGTCGGGAACGACCCCGCGCTTGATCCCGGCATGGGCAATTGCGGCAAGCAGGGCCAGTGGGTGCCGGTCGGTGTGGGTCAACCGACGTTGATGATCGGCGGGTTGACGGTAGGCGGCTCCGCGGCCTGATCCGCCGTATTCGAGAAGGCACCACCCCACTATCGGATATGCCGCCAATTCCGGCAGCATGTCCGATGCCGAGGCTGATCTGCATTAAATGTCCGAAATTCCCTTCACCCCTTGTTAACCAGTTCGACCTATACCTGATTCTGCAACAGACGGAGACGCGGGATGACTGACGAGGCCTCAAAACCTACTTCCAATCACCCCCCACTCCCACCCACCCAGGAAGATGAGCAGTTTGCCCGTCTCCGTCTGTTGCGCTCGCGCCGGGTCGGCGTATCCACGTATAAACGACTGCTGACCGAACATGGCACTGCGCAGAACGCGCTGGCCGCGCTGCCGGAGGTAGCGCGCGCCGCGGGCGTCGAAAGATACGAGATTTGCCCTGAAAACGTTGTCCGCGCCGAACTCAAGGCGGCCCGAGCAGTCGGCGCAAAGCTGTTGATGCTGGGGGTGAGCCCCTATCCCGAAATCCTGGCCGAGGTTGAGGACGCACCGCCGTTCCTGTGGGTCATCGGCAATACTGAATTTCTGAACCGGCCGATGATCTCGCTTGTCGGCGCGCGCAACGCCTCGTCGCTGGGCACACGAATGGCCCGCGCATTGGCACGCGATCTGGGGGCAGCGGGATTTACCGTCGTCTCGGGGCTGGCACGCGGCGTGGATGCCGCAGCGCATCTGGCGGCGCTCGACACCGGCACCATCGCCGTGCAGGCGGGCGGCGTCGACGTGATGTATCCTGTTGAAAATACCGAACTGGCGGCGAATATTGCTAAAAAAGGCTTGCGGCTGAGCGAGCAACCGATGGGCCTGCAACCCATGGCGCGGCATTTTCCCAGCCGCAACCGCATTATCTCGGGGCTTTCCCGCGCGACAATCGTGGTAGAGGCCGCAGCGAAATCCGGCAGCCTGATCACCGCCCGCGATGCACTGGATCAGGGACGCGAGGTGCTGGTAGTGCCCGGCCACCCGCTGGATGCGCGCGCGGCGGGGTGCAATATGTTGATCCGGGACGGAGCCACGCTGGTGCGCAACGCCGACGACGTGATTGAAGCACTTGGCGGGATAACTGCATCTGCGCAACCGCAATTGAACCTTACGCCACCGCCCGCGCCACCTGCACCAAAGCGCGGCCTTCGCGAAACTGCGGCAATGCACATGCAGATTCTGTCGCGCCTCGGTCCCTCCCCCGTGGCGGAAGATCAACTGATCCGCGACCTGCAGGCACCACCCTCAAGCGTGACACCCGCGCTGGTCGATCTTGAACTTGATGGCCGGATCTTGCGCTCCCCCGGTGGGCTGCTTTCCCGCACCGGCTGACACGCAGCGGTTGTGCCTTGACGCCGCGGCCTTTGCTGCGCGATGCGAGGTCGCATTGACATTACCCCCTTGCATCCCACATGTCTCAAGCCGTATCGAGCGCGTTATTCCCCCTTGAGGTGCCTTATTTCATGCCAGTTGTTGTCGTAGAATCCCCCGCCAAGGCCAAGACGATCAATAAATACCTGGGGGACAACTTCACCGTATTGGCGTCCTACGGACACGTTCGCGACCTGCCCCCCAAGGATGGATCGGTCGATACAGACAACGATTTCGACATGCTTTGGGAAGTCGCCAGCGCCAGCAAGAAACACGTCAAGGCGATCGCCGACGCTTTGGCAAAGGACAACGAACTGATCCTCGCGACGGACCCCGACCGCGAGGGCGAGGCAATCAGCTGGCACCTGCAAGAGGCGCTGACCAAACGCAAGTCGATCAGGAAGGATACGCCGGTAAGCCGCGTGGTGTTCAACCAGATCACCAAGAAAGCAGTGACCGAGGCGATGGAAAATCCCCGCCAGGTCGATATGCCGCTGGTGGAGGCGTATCTTGCCCGGCGCGCGCTTGATTATCTGGTGGGCTTCAACCTCAGCCCGGTTTTGTGGCGCAAGCTGCCCGGTGCCAAATCTGCGGGCCGTGTGCAATCGGTCACGCTGCGGCTCATCGTGGAACGCGAGATGGAGATCGAGGCATTTCGCGCCCGCGAATACTGGAGCGTTAAGGCTCTTCTCGCCACACCGCGCGGACAGGAATTCGAGGCGCGTCTGGTCATGCTCGCAGGCAAGAAGCTGGACAAGTTTGATCTCGGCAATGGCACGCAGGCCGAAATGGCCGTGCAGGCGATCAGCAGCCGTGATTTGAAAGTGGACAGCGTCGAGGCGAAACCGGCCAGCCGCAACCCCTCTGCGCCCTTCATGACGTCCACGTTGCAGCAAGAAGCCAGCCGCAAATTCGGCATGGGCGCACGCCAGACGATGTCGACAGCGCAGCGCCTGTATGAATCCGGCCACATTACCTATATGCGGACCGATGGCATCGACATGGCACCCGAAGCCGTCACCATGGCGCGCGATGCGATCAAGGATCGCTTTGGCGGCGAGTACGTGCCGAAAGAGCCGCGCGTCTACAAGAACAAGGCCAAGAACGCCCAGGAAGCACATGAATGTGTCCGGCCCACCGACATGACCAAGGACGCCGATGCCTTGGGCCTGACGGATCGCGACCAGCACAAGCTTTATGATCTGATCTGGAAGCGCACGCTCGCCTGTCAGATGGAAAGCGCGCGAATGGAACGCACCACCGTTGAAGTCGGCAGTGCCGATGGTCAGGTGATGCTACGCGCCACCGGTCAGGTGGTGTTGTTCGACGGTTTCCTCAAGGTCTACGAGGAAGGCCGTGACGACGTGGTCGATGACGACGACAAACGCCTGCCGCAGATCTCCGAAGGCGACAAGGTGGACAAGCGCGCCGTCACGCCCGAGCAGCATTTCACGCAGCCCCCGCCCCGCTATACGGAAGCGACGCTGGTAAAACGGATGGAAGAGCTTGGGATCGGACGTCCTTCGACCTATGCCAGCATCGTGACGACGATCCAGGACCGTGATTACGTTCGCAAGGAAGGCAACCGCCTGATCCCCGAGGACAAGGGCCGCCTGGTCACGGCGTTTCTTGAAAATTACTTCCGCAAATATGTCGGATATGATTTCACCGCCGACCTCGAAGACCAGCTCGACAAGGTCAGCGCCGGCGATGCGCAATATAAAGAAGTGCTGCGCCGCTTCTGGCGCGATTTCTCCGCCGCAATTGCAGAAACGTCGGAACTTCGCATCACCGAGGTTTTGGAGAAAATCAACGATGTGCTGGAGCCGCACCTGTTCCCGCCAACCGAAGACGGCAGCGACCCGCGGCTTTGCCCCAACTGCGGGGCCGGGCGGCTGTCGATGCGTACCGCCCGGTCGGGCGGTGCTTTCATCGGTTGCTCCAACTATCCCGAATGTCGCTATACACGCCCCTTCGGTCCCCCCGACCCTGAGGCCGAGGCATCGGCGATACCGCCCGAAGGCAAACTGCTGGGCGAAGATCAAGGTGACGAGATCCGCGTTTTCAAGGGCCGCTTTGGCCCCTATGTCCAGCGTGGCGAAGTGACCGAAGAAAACAAGAAGCCTCCGCGCCAGTCGATCCCCAAGGATTGGACACCGGAGGAACTGGACCTCGATCGCGCTGTCATGCTGCTGTCGCTGCCGCGCGAAATCGGTCCACACCCCGAGGATGGCGTCATGGTCTGGGCCAATATCGGGCGCTATGGGCCTTACATCAAACATGCGGAATCGACCTCGGACAGGGGCGGCACGAATGCCAACCTCGAAGGGATCGACGAGGTCTGGACCGTGGGCATGAATCGCGCTGTGCAACTGCTGGCAGAAAAGCTCGCGTCACGGGGCGGGCGCGGGGCTGCGGCGAAACCCATGCGCGAGTTGGGCGATCACCCCGAAGCCGGCGGTGCGGTCAGCGTGATGAAGGGAAAATACGGCCCTTATGTGAAATGGGAAAAGATCAATGCGACTATTCCCGACACCATCGATCCCGAGGAATTGACGGTCGCCCAGGCCGTCACGTTGCTGGACGAGCGTGCGGAAAAATCCGGTAAAAAGAAACCGACCGCCAAGAAAAAACCTGCAGGCAAGAAAAAGGCGGCTCCGAAAACGAAAACCGCCGCCAAGAAATAGGCCGACAAGGGTCACAGCGTCCGATAGGCCAAAAATGCCCTATCAGTCTCATCGCGGCGACCTGATGGATTCGTGATTTGCATCTACACATTCAGTTTGCCAGATGTATGCGAAATAAGCAGGCTTAAGGCAGAACATGACACACGAAAAACTGACCCGGCGTGGCACCCTTTTAGGTGTGGCCGCAACGCTCTTTACTCCCGCTATCTTGCGGGCTGAACCCGAAGCGGCAACTGCGGTACGCCGCAACGCCACCAGCTTTGCCATGCAGAAGTGGCAGGATCATTTCGACACATTGGGTGCCGCCGCGATCGTTGCGGACACCACCAGCCGAGCGCTGCATTTCTGGAGCGGTGACGGGCAGACCTACAATATCTATCCCACATCCGTCCCGCGCAGTGACGAGCTTACCCGGCGCGGCTATACCGAGATTGTGCGCAAACGCGTGGGGCCCGACTGGACCCCGACTGCAAGCATGATGGAACGTGACCCGACGTTGCAATACATGCCGCCCGGCCCCGGGAACCCTTTGGGGACCCATGCAATGTACCTGACTTGGCCCGCTTATCTGATCCACGGCACCCACGATACGCGCAAGATCGGACGCCAAAGCTCTGACGGTTGCATCGGTCTTTATAATCACATGATCGAGGCGTTGTTCCAGATTGCACCCATCGGCACTCAGGTTCGTATCGTCTAGATCGGGTTGCTCTCCCCGTTGGCTGAATTGACTCTGCCGCAATGCGGCGTCAAAAGTCTGTGAAATGACAGGCGTAAGCGACCAGGGAGAGCAATTGCGATGAAGAAGGTTTACAGTAACGCGACCGAGGCGCTGGAGGGCATTATCCGCGACGATATGCTCATCGCCGCCGGTGGATTCGGCCTGTGCGGGATTCCCGAACTCCTGCTGGGGGCAATCAGGGAAAGCGGCGTCACCGGCCTGACCTTTGCGTCCAACAACGCAGGCGTTGATGATTTCGGTATCGGCATCCTGCTGCAAACACGCCAGGTCCGCAAAATGATCTCCTCCTACGTGGGTGAGAATGCGGAATTTATGCGCCAATATCTTTCGGGCGAGCTTGAGCTGGAATTCACCCCGCAGGGAACGCTGGCAGAGCGGATGCGCGCTGGTGGCTCCGGCATACCGGGGTTTTACACGAAAACAGGTGTGGGCACCGTGATCGCCGACGGCAAGGAAAGCAAAACATTCAACGGTGAGGAATACATCCTCGAAGAGGGCATCTTTGCCGATCTCGCCATCGTCAAGGCGTGGAAGGCGGACGACACCGGAAACCTCGTCTTTCGCAAGACAGCGCGCAACTTCAATCCGCCCGCCGCTATGTGTGGCAAGATCTGCATCGCCGAGGTCGAGGAAATCGTCCCGCGCGGATCACTGGACCCAGATACGATCCACTTGCCGGGCATTTATGTCCACCGCCTCATACAAGGCGAGCATGAGAAACGCATCGAACAACGAACGACACGCAAGCGGGAGAACGCATGATGCCCTGGGACCGCAATCAAATGGCCGCCCGCGCGGCGCAAGAGCTTGAAGATGGCATGTACGTCAACCTGGGCATCGGCATTCCGACGCTGGTGGCAAATTATGTCGGCGACAAGGACATCACGCTGCAATCCGAAAACGGGATGCTGGGCATGGGTCCTTTCCCGTTTGAAGGCGATGAGGATCCCGATCTTATCAACGCGGGCAAGCAAACCATCACCGAACTCAGCCGCACCGCCTATTTCGATAGTGCAATGAGTTTCGGCATGATCCGCGGCGGAAAGATCGCGGCGGCGATCCTCGGTGCGATGGAAGTCGCTGAAAACGGTGATCTGGCAAACTGGATGATTCCCGGCAAGCTGGTCAAAGGCATGGGCGGGGCGATGGACCTTGTCGCGGGTGTCGGCCGCGTGATCGTGGTGATGGACCACACCAACAAACACGGTGACTCCAAGGTGTTGAAGTCATGTACGCTGCCGTTGACCGGCAAGGGCGTGGTAGACCGCATCATTACCAACCTTGGCGTTCTGGATGTCGTCGAGGGCGGATTGCGGATTGTCGAATGCGCCGATGGCGTGACCGAAGACGCGCTGCGCGCGGCGACTGACGCGACACTTGTCTAGACACTCGGCCTGGCTGCGGCGAAAACGCATCGCAGCTGGCCGTTTTCTTCAAAGAAAACGGTCCGGAATTTTAAAAATTCCGGACCGTTAATTCATTGCAGCGAAAACACATCCGTCACTGATCAGCTCCGGCGGCGTTTGGCACAGCCCCTTGGCGACCTGAAACGCCGCCAGAACCTTCGGCACATAGTCGCGCGTTTCCGCAAATGGCGGCACACCGGCATATTTGCGCACTGAACCTTCCCCTGCGTTATATCCTGCCAGCACCAATATCGGGTCCTGTTCAAATTCACTCATCAACCAGTCGAGATATTTTACCCCGCCCGCGATATTCTGTCCGGCGATCAGGCTGTCTTCTACGCCGAACCGGGACGCCGTATCGGGCATCAATTGCATCAGCCCCTGCGCCCCCGCCCTGCTGATCGCCACCGTATCACCGGATGATTCCACCGAGATCACAGCCAGCGCCAGCGCCGGCGACACCTTTGTCCCGATGGTAGAGCGGAGGATGTCTATGCCGTGCACCTTTGCGATGTCCTGCATCTGTTGAAGTCTGGGAGCTGCGATCTTGTCGTTCGACCCCGCCAGCGTATTCATGGCAATTTCCAGACGCCCCGGCCCGGATTGTGCGACATCGGGCGATACCTTGTCCCAGAACCAATCATAGCGCCCCTTGGCAACGGCGACCTTGTCGGCGGCCGGGGCTGCGGCCTTCGGAGCCGGCGTGGCGCTGGGTTCGATCTGGATGTCGATGCGGTTGCGGCTGCCCGACTTCGGCGGCTTGACCCGCTTGGCGCTGAACTCAGGGAATGGCGCGGGGCTTTGGGCCTCTGCCGGGGCTGGATGATACGTCGCCAGCAGCGCGGCGACGATAAACCCGCGCCCGATAATTCGGAACATGCCTGTACACCTTGCTTAAACCGCTTTGTTTTTCAGCTACTTTGCCGACAATCTGGTCTGTTTCCAAGGATTGTTGACCCCAATTATGGCGAATTTGCCCCAGTTCGACCTTTCGGCCACGCAAGTGTAAATAAAAATCCGTCGCAACTCGAAAATAATATATATATCTCAGCATCTTATGATTTCTATCCAATAAAAAACAGTTAACGCTGGAAAAGTCACATTTGCCGTCAAATTCATGCCCCAATCGAAGGTCTATATAGCGTCATACCAAGTCGGACAGGCCTGAATGAGAGTACAGGTCACCACGGACGGCGAGGTTGTAATGTAAACCTAATGATCCTCTGGAGGGACATACCATGATGAAATTTATCAAGAACTTCAAAAAAGACGAAGACGGCGCAGTTACAGTTGACTGGGTTGTGCTGACAGCTGCCGTTGTTGGCCTGGCCGTTGCGGCTTACTCCTCGATCGAAACTGGCGCGACAACTCTGACCGGCCAGACCGAAACGTTCCTGGGCACACAAGACCCAAACACCGCCCCCGCTCTCTAATGGGTTGATGCTGGCCTAATGGCTTGCGGCCGCGTCCTGCCGATTGCAGGGCGCGGCCTTTTCGTTTGCCACCCTGCGCAGCTTCCTGCCGCAGGGTTTCCACGTCCGCGACGCATTCAAGCCACATTCTCTCGCTACTTCCTGACGTGAGCAATTTTCAGGCACCGGATTCAAACCGGTAATTCATAAAGAGGTCACGACTATGCGTATGGTATTCGGATTGGTTCTTTTGGTCGGTATCGCCTTGGCAGGCGGTGCGGTTTACCTCGCCAAAGATCAGA
>JAGXFI010000069.1 GCA_024637305.1 Sulfitobacter sp. | reverse complement strand
CCGTCGATTGCGGCGTTGTAGAAACCGGCCCATTGCAATGCTGTCTGCAGCGTCTTGCGCTCTGCCTCGCTCAGGGCGCGTTCGGTGGCCCGTGCCTGGGCGGGGGTCTCGTCCACAGGGGCCGCAGGTTGCTGTGTGATCTGCGCGGGTTGTCCCCCCTCGGATTGCTCTGGCGTGATGGTCGGGTCGGGTGCCGCAACCGGCGGGTCGATCATGCCGCGCCCCAGCACATTGGCTCCGACCGGCCAGAACTGCTGTCGGAAAGCCGAAGTGAACTGGATAAAGCTGTCGTCGGGGATCAACCCGTCGCTGCGGTAAGCCCGCAAGACCTGTTCCGCATCGCTGCGGCGATAGGGACCAAGCGCGACACCGTACCAGTTGCCTGCCAATCCAAAGCCGTTGACGTCCTCCAGCAACGTGGAATAAGCCTTTGCCCTATCCGTCGCTGCGGCCAGCGAAGGGCGCGCCTCGATCTGGATCCAGACCACATCGTCAGCGGACTGAGCCGAAGCCGGTACGGCAAGGCCAAGAGCCATGACAAACAAAACGCCCGTCAGGGCCATCACTTTACGCAACATCGTATGAACTGCTCTCGTTAACTGTAAGATCGCGCGCAGATAACACGGATTTCGCAACGATTGCCATAAGCGAAGCGGCCCAAAAGGTCACAATCCGGCGATTGACCACAGTGCCCGACCCCCCTAGGTAATGCATACGCGAAAACAGGTGCCAGCTCATGTCCCAGACCCCCCGTTCATTTCAGGAAATCATTCTGGCGCTCCAGAATTACTGGGCCTCCAAGGGCTGCGCCATCCTGCAGCCCTACGACATGGAAGTCGGGGCAGGGACATTCCACCCCGCCACCACCCTGCGATCCCTGGGATCAAACCCGTGGTCTGCGGCCTATGTCCAGCCGTCACGCCGCCCGACCGACGGACGCTACGGCGAAAATCCCAACCGCCTGCAGCATTATTATCAGTATCAGGTCATCATCAAACCCAGCCCGCCAGAGTTACAAGAGCTCTACCTCGGCTCGCTTGAGGCGATCGGTATCGATATGGCGCTCCATGACATCCGTTTTGTCGAGGATGATTGGGAATCGCCGACATTGGGTGCCTGGGGATTGGGCTGGGAAGTCTGGTGCGACGGCATGGAAGTCAGCCAGTTCACCTATTTCCAACAGGTTGGCGGCCATGATTGCACTCCCGTATCGGGAGAGTTGACCTATGGCCTTGAACGCCTCGCCATGTATGTTCTGGGGGTGGATCACGTCATGGACATGCCCTTCAACAATCCGGATGCGCCGATTCCGCTGACTTACGCCGATGTTTTCAAACAGACCGAAGAAGAATACGCACGCTGGAACTTTGACGTGGCAGACACCGCCGCCCTGCTGCGTCACTTCGAAGAGGCCGAATCGGAATGCCGCGCGATCCTCGACCAGGCACATATCGACCCCAAGACCGGCAAACGCATCGTGATGGCGCATCCTGCGTATGATCAGGCCATCAAGGCCAGCCACATCTTCAATCTGCTGGACGCCCGTGGCGTGATTTCTGTCACCGAGCGACAGGCGTATATCGGTCGCGTGCGGACCCTGACCAAAGCCTGCGCGGATGCTTTCGTTCAAACACGCGCCGGCGGCTGGTCGGACGCTGCCGCATGAAGGGCAAGTTTGTCGTAGCGGCGATTGTGATCTCGGCAGCCATCGCGGGTGCCGCGCTTTACTATCTGCAAATCTACGGTTTTTACACCGATGTTGACGCGCCCGAGCAGGGGGTGTCGCTGGTGTCGCTGAGCGATGGCGTGCCCGAAACCATCCCGACCGTCGCGTTTCAGGGCATCGACGCGGACAGCTCTCCGATCCGCTATCGCGCCTGTTTTACCACAACCCTCAGCCTTGCGCTGTTGACTGAAACCTACCAGCCTATGCCCGATGCCACGCCGCGAAATGCGCCGGGCTGGTTTGACTGCTTTGACGCCGAAGACATCGGTGCCCAGCTTGAAACAGGGACCGCGATTGCCTTCCTGTCGCAGAAAAACGTCCACTTTGGCGTGGACCGCATCGTGGCGATCACCGCGGACGGTCGCGGCTATGCGTGGCACGAACTGAACGACTGCGGTGAAAAATCCTATGACGGCACCATTGTCGGCGAGGCGTGTCCGCCCCGTCCCGGCGTTGCCGATCAATAGCGGAACCATTTTGCCCTCTCATGCGCTTGTCTCCAGCATTGTCGGAGGAAGTGGCAAATGGCGGACAAATCACATGAAGGTCTAAAATGGATCATGCGGGCGGGTTATGGCGCGCGCGGGGCGATCTATCTGCTCATCGGAGTGCTCGCGTTTCTTGCCGTGTTCACAGCGGGCGATGCGGAAGGCAGCAAAGGGGCATTGGAACAGCTGCGCGCCCAACCCTTTGGCGTCTGGATGCTCTGGGCGATCGCAGTCGGGATGTGGGCCTATATGATCTGGCGGATTATCGCAGGCGTTGTTGACGTCGAAGATAAAGGATCTGACGCAAAAGGCATCTTTGCCCGCATCGCCCAGATCGTCACCGGTCTGATCCACGGTGTCATCGGCGTGTCCGTCGCGACACTCGCGATGGGAACGGGCGGGTCCGGAGGCGGAGCCGAAGACTGGACCGGGCGTGTTCTGGCCATGCCGGCCGGACGCTATCTCGTCGGTGCGGCCGCGCTTGTTCTGGTGGGGGCCGGAATTTACTACGCCTACAAAGGTTGGAGCGGTAAATACAAAGCGCATCTTGCGCGCAACGAGTTCACGCAGGACATGGATTTAGTCTTGAAATTCGGTCTTGTCGTCTACGGTGCCGCGTTGGCACTTGTGGCGCTGTCGCTCTTGTATGCGGCGATCAATGCCAACCCGCAACAGGCTGGTGGTCTGGGTCAGGCGCTCAATAGTTTGCGTGGTATGACGTACGGGCAATTCCTGCTCGGCGGGGCCGGTCTGGGACTGATCGCCTTCGCGCTCTACAATTTTGTCGAGGCGGTGTATCGCATCATTCCCAAAGTCACCAAAGGGGATATCCCGACACTGGCGGACTAGCCCTCGCGATGGGCTGGACGTCCGGCATGGACCCCGCTATTCCGAGGCCGTAAAACAGCCGAAAGTCCGCCCGTGCCTGACCTCCTGATCGAACTCTTCTCCGAAGAAATCCCCGCCCGGATGCAGGAGCTCGCCGCTGACGATCTCAAGCGTCTGGTGACCAATGGTCTGGTGGATGCCGGCATCACCTATGCTTCCGCCGCCGCATTCGTCACGCCCCGCCGCCTGTGCTTGACCGTAGAGGGTGCGCTGGATGCCAGCCCGGCCCTGACCGAAGAACGCAAGGGACCGCGCGCGGACGCGCCGGAAAAGGCCATCGAAGGGTTCTTGCGGTCAACCGGTCTGACCCGTGACGCGCTGGAGGAGCGTGAAACCCCCAAAGGCACGCTGCTCTTTGCGACCACGCGCAAGCCAGGCCGCCCGGTGGCCGACATCGTGGCGGAAGTTTTGGATCACACCATTCGCACATTCCCCTGGCCCAAATCCATGCGCTGGGGCTCCGGTTCGCTGAAATGGGTCCGTCCGCTGCATTCCATTCTGTGCATCCTCGTGCGCGAGGATGGCTCAGAAATCGTGCCGCTCACCGTGGATGGCATTGTGTCCGGCAATACGACCCGGGGGCATCGTTTCCACGCGCCGGATACGTTTTCCGTCAACAATTTCGATGACTACGCGGCCAAGCTGAAAAAGGCGCATGTCATCCTCGACGCGGCGGAACGCTCAGATACCATCTGGCATGACGCCACCAACATGGCCTTCGCGAACGGTCTCGAAGTCGTCGAAGACGCTGGTTTGCTTGCCGAAGTCGCCGGTCTTGTCGAATGGCCTGTCGTCCTGATGGGCCGGATCGGTGCCGATTTCCTCGCCCTTCCGCCCGAAGTGCTTCAGACGTCCATGCGCGAGCATCAGAAGTTTTTCTCTGTCCGCAATCCAAAGTCGGGCCGGATCGAGCGTTTCATCACCGTCGCCAACCGCGAAACCGCAGATAACGGCGCAACCATTCTGGCGGGCAACGAAAAGGTGCTGTCGGCGCGGCTGTCGGATGCCAAGTTCTTTTGGGAGAACGATTTGCGCGTCGTGCAGGGGCAGGGGATGGAGGCATGGGTCGAAAACCTCGGCAACGTGACCTTCCACAACAAGCTCGGCACGCAGGCAGATCTGATCGACCGGATGGCGACCCTCGCCCGCGAGATTGCGCCGATGGTGGGTGCGGACCCCGATGAGGCCGAACAGGCCGCGCGCGTGGCCAAAGCCGATCTGTCATCGGAAATGGTCTATGAATTCCCTGAATTACAGGGGCTTATGGGCAGCTATTACGCCAGGGCGGCAAGTCTGTCCGACGCGGTGGCCGCAGCGGCCAAGGAACATTACGCACCTCTCGGGCCAACGGACGCCGTACCGACAGCACCGGTTTCCGTCGCCGTCGCACTGGCCGAGAAGATCGACAAACTGACCGGCTTCTGGGCGATTGACGAGAAACCTACAGGTAGCAAGGACCCGTTCGCGCTGCGGCGGGCGGCGTTGGGGGTGATAAGGATTTTGGTAGAGAATGATTTATCTCTTCGAATTACTTTAGTTTTTGCAGCGCTCATAGGTCAGAAAATTGCCTATTTGGGTTTGAAAGAAAAATTTGACGGGACCGCCTTGTTGGGGCGTGACCTCAATGAGACCGGCATGTCTGAGATATCAGAGTTGGTCTTCCAAGCTATCCGAAACGCGACGCGCGACGCTGAACTTCAGGCTGGGTTCCAAGAAGCCGCTTTTGCGAAGATTGACGACCTCCTCACCTTCTTCCACGACCGCCTCAAGGTCTACCTGCGCGACCAAGGCATCCGGCATGACGTCATCGACGCCTGCATCGCGATGCCGAACAACGACGATCTGAGTCTTCTCGTCAAGCGCGCCCGCGCTCTGTCGGAAACGCTCAAGACCGATGACGGCGAAAACCTCATTCAGGCCTTCAAACGCGCCAACAATATCCTCACCCAAGCCGAAGAGGCGGACGGCGTCGAATATTCCTATGGTCCCGATCCCAAATTCGCCGAAAATGATGCCGAGCGTGGCCTGTTTACGGCGCTGGACGCAGCGGAGGCCAAAATCAACCCGGCGATGAAAGCCCAGGATTTCGCCACTGCCATGTCCGCCATGGCCGATCTGCGCAGCCCTCTCGATGCCTTCTTCGACGCGGTGCAGATCAACGCGGACAACGCGATGATCCGGCGCAACCGGCTTAATCTTCTGTCGCATATCCGGCAGCTTTGCACCTCCGTCGCGGACCTGACGAAAATCGACGGTTAAGGCGCAAAGCAGCATTGCGGATTTACCAATCCCGGCCCTAGAAATCCTTGCCACGGGCGTCGCGCACCCTATGCTGCACGCGAAACCGATTTTGCCGCAGCGCAGAAGGCCCCCCGTGGAGAACAACCCGCACACCACGCTCGTAACCGAGACAGCGCCCATCACCAATGAGACGCATGGCGGGCGCGCGAAATGTCTGCAACGTCTTGTGCGGCTTGATCTGCCAGTGCCACGGACCGTTGCGCTGTCGTTCGACGCGGTTCACAAGATCGCCAGAGGCGAGATGCCGGATGTCGAAACCGTGGTCGCCCAGTTTCCCCATGATGCGCTGCTGTGCGTGCGACCGTCCAGCGAGGATCCCGATTGGGGCGGGCCGGGTGCCGTTCTGAATATCGGCATGAATGACGCGCGGTTCAAAACCTTTCGGGAGGTCATGGGCGAAGGCCCGGCGGCGGCGCTCTATACCC
Source organism: Sulfitobacter sp. (assembly GCA_024637305.1). Classification (GTDB taxonomy): domain Bacteria; phylum Pseudomonadota; class Alphaproteobacteria; order Rhodobacterales; family Rhodobacteraceae; genus Sulfitobacter. The sequence goes on along the minus strand of JAGXFI010000069.1, from coordinate 16,749 downwards.
GGTTTGTACAGGCCTATGCGATCAATGTTGCCCGGCTGGACCCCGACATGTTCGACGACGTGACCGGGGACGGCACAGAGGCGCTTCATGCGTCGCTGCGCGCCTATTCTCTTGAAACAGATGAGAAATTTCCGCAAGAACGCACCACGCAATTGGGCGCGGTTCTGCGGTCTATGGCGCGCGCATGGGAAGGGACCTCCGCCCGGCTGCTGCGACAGGCCAAGGGCGCGCCAGCGGATGCGGGTTTGGGCCTTGTGGTCCAGCAGATGGCGTTTGGCGTCGGGCAGGGGCAATGCGGTTCCGGCGTGCTGCAACTGGTGGACAGCGACACCGGCGAGCCAAAGATCAAGGGCCGGTACCTCAGCCAAAGTCAGGGCCGTGACGCTCTCGAAGGGGACGCGGCCGCGCTTTATCTGACCCGTGATCCGCGCGGCCCGTCGCTGGAAGATCTGGCACCGGAGGCTTTTGCCGAATTGGTTACGCACGCCAAGCTGATGCGCGAACGTCTGCGCGCCGAAATGCAGGTGGAATTCGCGATCGAGAACGGGCAGCTTCACATCCTTGACGGGGTGCGCGTGTCGCGATCCCCACGCGCCGCCGTCCGCATCGCCGTCACGCTGGCCGAACAGGGCATCATCTCCCGCGAGGAAGCGCTGATGCGGGTGCAGCCGGGTCTGCTGACTGAACTGCTACACCGCCAGATTGACCCCACGGTCAAGCGCGACATCATCGGCCGCGGTATCGCGGCCAGCCCGGGTGCCGCGACAGGCAGGATCGTGTTCTCCTCGGCGGATGCCCAGGCCAGTGCGTCGCGCGCGGAACCTTGCATCCTGGTCCGCCGCGAGACGACATCGGAGGACGTGCGCGGAATGCACGCGGCCAAGGCCGTGCTGACGGAACGCGGCGGTGTGACCAGCCATGCTGCTGTGATCGGACGCGGTATCGGGCTGCCTTGTGTCGTCGGTGCGTCGTCGATGACCTACGATCTGAACAACAACACTCTGACCGCCAAGGACGGGCGCGTGTTCCGCGAAGGCGACGAGATCACCGTGGACGGGACCACGGGGCAGGTGCTTGCGGGCGCTGCCGCAATGCAGGAAGCCGCGCTTGACGACTATTTCCGCACGCTGATGCAATGGGCCGAAGACGTGGCCGACATGGGCGTGCGCGCAAATGCCGACACACCTGCCGATGCGCAGACTGCGCGCAACTTCAACGCCCATGGCATCGGGCTGTGCCGTACCGAACACATGTTCTTCGACCCCGGTCGTCTGACTGTCATGCGCGAAATGATTTTCGCCGAAACGGGCGAGGATCGCCGTGCCGTGCTGGAGCGTCTGCTGCCCATGCAGCGCGCCGACTTCACGCAGCTTTTCAAGATCATGAGCGGCCGGCCGGTCTGTATTCGTCTGTTCGATCCGCCCTTGCACGAATTTCTGCCCACCTCAAAGACCGGTCAGCGTGAACTGGCCGAAGCGCTTGGTCTGCCGTTGTCCGTCGTCACAAGACGTATCGAAGCGATGGGCGAATACAATCCGATGCTGGGCCTGCGCGGCGTGCGGCTTGGGGTGACGGTACCTGAAATCTACGAAATGCAGGCCCGCGCCATTTTCGAGGCGACGATTGATGCAAGCCGCGGCGGTGAACCCGTGGTGCCGGAAATCATGATCCCGCTCGTCTCGGCCAGCCGCGAGGTCGAGCTGGTCAAGATCAAGATCGACGCGGTCGCTGCCGGTGTGCGCAACCGCAGGGATGCCGATTTCGATTACCGCCTTGGCGTCATGGTCGAAACCCCCCGTGCCGCCTTACGCGCAGGCGAAATAGCGCTTCAGTGCGCCTTCCTCAGCTTCGGGACAAACGATCTTACCCAGATGACCTACGGGTTGTCGCGCGACGACGCAGGGCGGTTCATGTCTGATTACGTCCAGCAAGGTGTCTTCTTGGAAGACCCCTTTCACACGCTCGATATCGAAGGTGTCGGAGAGCTTTTGACGCTCGGTGCCGAACGCGGTCGTGCGGCACAACCTGACATCACCCTGTCGATTTGCGGCGAGCATGGCGGCAACCCCGAATCAATCGCGTTTTGCCGTGCTGCGGGTTTTGATTACGTCTCTTGCTCGCCTTTTCGCGTGCCGGTAGCAAGGTTGGCAGTGGCACAACTGGCAATAACGCACAAGATCGGGTAGAACCGCTGCCCGACATCACAAGAGCTTGCGCCGAAATCCGCCGGTAACGGTAACATTTTCCGTTTGGGTTTACCAGAGGATCAATAACGTCTATGCGCCTTGGTCGTGCAATGACCTGAGGGGGCGCGCAATGACTGTCTTTAGGACGGATTTCTTACGTCGAACTGTGTTAGCTGCCGCTACACTACTTATTATGCCAATCGGAGCAACGGCAAATAACGCCGTTGCCGAAGATTTGGCGGAAATTGAAAAGGCGAACCTGACAGGGGTCGCTGCCCAACATCTGAAGAAACTGATTTCAGCGCCTGAAACGCCGGAAACCGGTGTCGAGCTTTCGCGCGGCTGGATCGACAACCAACCAAAGGCGGACGGATCCGCACAGTGGCGTTGCCTTGCCGAGGCGCTGTATTTCGAGGCACGGGGTGAAACTGTCAAAGGCCAGTTCGCCGTTGCCGAAGTCATCCAGAACCGGGTCAAGTCCACGAGCTATCCCAGCAGCTATTGCGCCGTGATCAATCAGGGAACGGGTCGTAAATATCAGTGCCAGTTCACCTATACCTGTGACGGCAACAAGGAAGTCATCGCCGAACCTCGTGCCTTCGCCCGGGTGGCAAAAGTCGCACGGCTGGTGATTGATGGTCGCGCCCCTGAACTGACGGATGGCGCAACCCATTATCACACCACTGCCGTCAACCCCCGCTGGGCCCGCGTGTTTCCGCGCACGGCGCATATCGGAGATCATTATTTCTACCGTGAGGGCGTGCGCACGGCGAGCAACTGACGCAATCGGGCCTTGGCAGGCCGTTTGCCGCGCTGTTAAGAGGCAAGCGGCGTGGCATCCTGCGCCTTAGTCGAAGTCTGACCGAAAGCAGTCGCCATGCCTCCCTCTGAAACAAGTCTCGCCTTTTCCCATCCCGCTGTACGGGCCGAGGCAACCGCCCCGGCATCCGACAAGCCGCTTGACCGGATTTCGCTGCGCGATCACATCGTCGAAGTCGAAATCGGTGCCTTTCAGGCAGAACGTGGCGTGCGCCAACGCATCTGCTTCAATATCGTGGTTGAGGTCCGTCCGCTGTCGGGACCAATCGACGACGATGTGGACCGCATCCTCAGCTATGACCGCGTCACAGAGGCGATTGCCCACGAGTTGGCCGTGGAACGGCTTGCGCTGCTGGAAACGCTTGCGGAACGCGTGGCCGATCGCATCCTGCTGGAGCCTCAGACCATGCGGGTTTTCGTGCGTATCGAAAAGCTGGATCGCGGCCCCGGTGCCTTGGGGGTCGAGATCGTGCGCGCCCGTGACGGTGCCCCGCCCGCCGAAATCCCCCAGGGCGATGTACCGCATCCGGAGCTTGTCTATCTCAGCAATGCCGCCATCGCCTCACCGCATCTGGCGGGATGGCTCGACCAGCTTGAGACGCTAGGCCGTCCGCTGATCTTGTGTGTCGGTGCGTCTGATACCCCGGCACCGCAGGTCCCGCACCGGATGGCGCAACGCCGGATTGATCTGTTGGCCATCGAACAAAACGCCTGGGTGTTGGCTGCGCGCGACTCGCGCTGTGTGGTCGTGTCCACGCGCACGGAACTCGACTGGGCGATGAAGAACGGTCAGACCAGCGTCTGGGCACCGTCCAAGATCGTGCTGGACAGCATCGAAACCCCGTCCACCCAGCCACGAGACGCCGTGATGCTGGCGGCATGGTTCGCTGCAACCTTCGATGCCGAAGAGATGCTGGTGATCGGGGCGGACCTGCCTGCGGAGGCGTCGGTGCCATTGCGTGCGGCTGGCAGCGATGCGGCGACGCTCTAGCCGATGACCGACTATATTCGACCTTTGGTTCAAACCGGACCAGCGCGCCCTGACGAAGCCTTGAGCTTGGCGGGCGGTTGGGGATGGTTCACCCATGTCGAGGTGCTCCGGCGCGATGCCGGAGCCAGGGTAATCCCCGCATCAGAGTTGACCCGCCTCCAGACTGAGCGTTTGGCCGGCGCGCGTGCGCCGATAGCGGGCCTCGCCCTCGACCGTCCGCGTATCATGGGCATCATCAACACGACGCCTGACAGCTTTTCGGACGGCGGCGTCCATGCGGCGCTGGCAGATGCCGTGGCTGGCGGATTGAGGATGATCGAGAGCGGCGCGGATATCCTCGATATCGGGGGTGAATCGACCCGACCAGGTGCGCAAACGGTAGATACGGCGGAAGAGATTGCGCGCACCGTTCCCGTGATCCAGACCTTGCGCGGGCAGGGGGCGATTTGCCCGATTTCCATCGACACGCGCAAGACCCCGGTGGCGCAATCCGCATTGGCGGCTGGAGCCAATCTGATCAACGATGTGGCCGGTTTCACCTATGATGCTGCTCTTGCGCCGCTGGCGGCAACGGCAGCTGCCCCGGTCTGCGTGATGCACGCGCAAGGCGATCCCGCCACGATGCAACAGAACCCGATCTATGACGACGTGCTGCTGGACGTGTATGATTTCCTCGATCAACAGATATCGGCGCTGGAACGGATCGGTATCCCCCGCAGCCGCATCCTCGCCGACCCCGGCATCGGCTTTGGCAAGACTTTGGTACATAATCTCACACTGTTGGCGGGGATCAGCCTGTTTCACAGCCTCGGCGTAGCGGTCCTTTTGGGGGCCTCGCGCAAGCGCTTCATAGGAACCATCGGCGGCGGCGAAGGTCCGGCACGCGCGCCAGGTTCTATTGGCGTGGCCCTTGCGGGGATCGCCCAGGGTGTGCAAATGGTTCGGGTTCATGATGTTGTTGAAACCGCGCAGGCGATTGCGCTGTGGCGGGCGAGTACGATTGGAAGCGTTGATGACTAAACTGTTTGGGACCGATGGCGTGCGCGGCACGGCCAATATCCACCCGATGACCGCCGAAATGGCGCTGCGGATCGGGGCTGCCGTGGGGCGCTATTTTCGGCGGGACAGCACTGGCGTGCACCGCGTCGTGATCGGCAAGGACACGCGGCTGTCGGGGTATATGTTCGAGAACGCGCTGACGGCTGGCCTGACATCGACGGGGATGAACGTGCTGCTGCTCGGCCCTGTGCCGACGCCAGCGGTCGGGTTGCTGACACGCTCGATGCGCGCCGATCTCGGGGTGATGATCTCGGCCAGCCATAATCCCGCGCAAGACAACGGGATCAAGTTCTTCGGTCCCGACGGTTTCAAATTGTCGGACCATGCCGAAGCCGAGATCGAAGCGCTGATCGCTCAGGGTGTCGAGAACGCAAGCGCCGCCGAGATTGGCCGCGCCAAGCGGATCGACGACAGCCGGTTTCGCTATATCGAGCGGGTGAAATCGAGCTTTCCCCGTGCGATGCGTCTGGACGACCTCAAGGTTGTGATCGACTGCGCAAACGGTGCCGCGCATCATGTCGCCCCGATGACCCTGTGGGAACTGGGCGCGACCGTGATTCCGGTCGGCGTGGCCCCCAACGGTCACAACATCAACGACCGTTGCGGATCGACCCATCCTGAAACGGCAGCAGAAGCAGTCCTGGCGCATGGAGCGGATGTGGGCATATGTCTCGACGGTGATGCAGACAGGGTGATCTTGCTGGACCAGAACGGCAAGATCGGCGACGGCGATCAGTTCATGGCGCTGATGGCGGCACGCTGGGCTGCTGAAAATCGGTTGAAGGGCGGTGCCCTTGTGGCCACTGTGATGAGCAATCTGGGGCTGGAACATTTCCTTCAGGAACGCGGCATCGGGCTGGAACGAACCGGGGTCGGCGACCGCTATGTGGTGGAGCGGATGCGGGAGGGGGGCTTCAACCTAGGCGGTGAGCAATCGGGGCATATCGTGATGACCGATTATGCCACGACGGGCGACGGGCTGATGGCCGGGCTGCAATTTCTGGCCGAGATGATCCGCGCCGACAAGCCGTCATCGGAATTGTTGCACCAGTTCGATCCGGTGCCGCAACTTTTGAAGAATGTCCGCTTTGGTGAAGGTCAGACACCGCTCGATGATGCAGGGGTGCAAGCAGCGATTGCGCAGGCAGAAGCGGACCTGGCTGGTGCCGGACGTTTGTTGATCCGCAAATCGGGGACAGAGCCGTTGGTCCGTGTCATGGCCGAGCATGAGGATGCCGCACTGATGGAGCGTGCGGTGGAAAGCGTCGTGCAGGCGGTAGAAAGCGCTGTCGCGTCATAAAGACTGCGGTTCACCGATTGAACAGGCGCTTGAGCGCGCCGTATTGGCTCAAGCCCACCCCGGCCAGGATCAGGCCCATCGCAAGCAGCAGCGAGCTTGGCAAGGGCTCGCCAAGGATCAGCGCACCAAGGACCACGGACCACACCGGTACCTGGTAATTGACCAGACTCATGAAAACCGGCCCCGCGCTGCGCACCACTACAACGCGAAGGAAATTTGCCGCAGCAGTCGGAACAAGGCCAAGAAAGGCCAGAACCATCCAGATTCGCACACTTGGCATCGGGGGCATGCCCTCGACGATCACGGCGACGGGTATCGTAGTGATCGCGCCAGCGATCAGCAGGAGGGCGGCGAGCCCGATAGGATCGATGCGGGGCAGGCGGCGCATCAAAATGGACCCTAGCGCATAACAAGTTGCCGCCCCCAGACACGCGATGCGACCTGGTGTTTCCAGCGATGTGCCTGTGGAGTCGAATGCCTGAGACCCGATCAGCACGACGACGCCTGCAAAACCGATGAAAAACCCGATGACCTTGCGCAGCGACAGACGCTCTTCGGGGACGAGGAAATGCGCAAGGGGCAAGATGATCAGCGCCGTTGCTGCCATCGAGACGCCGGCGAAACCGGAGGTGACATATTGCTGACCCCAGGCGATCAAGCTGAACGGGATAGCGGAGCTGAGCGTGCCGATCAGCAGCGTCATGGCCCAGTCCGCGCCTGTCGCCGGATCCGAGAATGCCGGAAAGCCACGCCATGCCCAGACGCTGGTCGTCAGAACTGCTGCAAACCCGATACGTGACGCCGCAAGCCAGAAGGGGGGCATCCCCTCCAGCGCCACTTCGGTCACCATGAAAGTCCCGCCCCACGTCAGGCCCAGCACAGCGATCATCAGCCAGCTGGCAGCAGTAATGCGAGGGGCATCGGTCATGGCATATCCTTGAATTCCAACGCAAAAGACCCCGACATGGTGCCGGGGTCAATCGCAATCTCTTCGGTGAATGTCGACGCGTCAGTTCTTGGACTTGTCCACCATCTTGCCGGCGGAAATCCACGGCATCATTTCGCGCAGTTTCGCACCGACCTGTTCGATCTGGTGCTCGTCATTGATCCGGCGCGTAGCTTTGAAAGACGGCTGGCCGACCGCGTTTTCCTGCATGAAATCACGCACAAACTTGCCGTTCTGGATGTCCGTCAGGACCGCCTTCATCTTTGCCTTCGTCTCGTCGTAGGGCAGGATGCGCGGACCCGAAACATACTCGCCGTATTCGGCGGTGTTCGAGATCGAGTAGTTCATGTTGGCGATGCCGCCTTCATAGATCAGGTCGACGATCAGTTTCACTTCGTGCAGACATTCGAAATAGGCCATTTCGGGGGCATAGCCCGCTTCGACCAGCGTCTCGAATCCCATACGGATCAGTTCGACCAATCCACCACACAGAACGGCTTGTTCGCCAAAGAGGTCGGTTTCGCATTCTTCGCGGAAGTTGGTTTCGATGATGCCGGACCGGCCGCCACCGATGGCGGAGCAATAGCTCAGACCGATTTCCAGCGCCTTGCCGGATGCGTCCTTGTCGACAGCCACAAGGCAAGGCACGCCGCCGCCTTTGGTGTATTCACCGCGCACCGTATGACCCGGGCCTTTGGGGGCCATCATGATGACGTCGATGCCCTCTTTGGGTTCGATCAGGCCAAAATGAACATTCAGACCATGGGCAAACGCAATCGCGGCACCTTCACGGATGTTGTCGTGGACGTATTTCTTGTATGTTTCCGCCTGCAGCTCATCAGGCATTGTGAACATGATCACATCGGCCCAAGCGGCTGCTTCGGCGATACCCATCGTCTTGAGACCTTCGCCTTCGGCCTTGGCTTTGGAGGGGGAGCCGTCACGCAGGGCGACAACGAGGTTTTTCGCACCGGAATCGCGCAGGTTCAGCGCGTGGGCGTGTCCCTGGGATCCGTAGCCGAGAATGGCGACTTTCTTGTCCTTGATGAGGTTCACGTCGCAATCGCGGTCGTAGTAAACGCGCATGATATTTTCCTTTTGGTGTTTTTGTCTGGCGCTCACAATAGGGAATATTGCGTGATAGGCCATTGGTGGTTTATGGATATTCACGAATGAGCAGAGATAATCATTCGCGCAAATAATATATTCTGGAGAAAACATGCTTGATGACGCGGATCGGCGGTTGCTGCGGTATTGGCAGCTTGAGCCGAGCCTGACCATGGCAGAGCTGGCGGAGCGGGCCGGGATGACCCACGGCAAGGCCGCCCGCCGCGTCACCCGTATGCAGGAGGACGGCATCGTTCTGGGTGTTTCGGCCATCATCGACTGGGCCGCGTTGGGCTATGCGGTAGAAGTTTCGCTGCGCATCACGCTGGAAAAGACGCAAGGTAATGCGTTCGATGCCTTCATGGCGCAGGCACGCAAGGTGCCCGAAGTGATCGAAATGCAAACTTTCCTGGGCCGGGTCGACCTGCGTCTGTCGATCATCGCCAAGGATATGGCGCATTATCAGCAAATCTACCGTGAACGCATTCTGACCCTGCCGCATATCGCGGACATAGAAGCCTTGATGCACGTTGCGCGGATCAAAAGCGAAGAGGTCCTGCCGCTTTGACCGCATTGGACGAGATCGACCGGCAGCTGATCCTCGCACTGGCGCGCGACGCTACGCAAAGTGCGGCAGTTCTGGGCCAGCGGTACGGCCTGTCCCAGCCTGCGACGTGGCGGCGCATCAGACGGCTGGAAGAGGCCCGGATATTGAAGGGACGGCGGCTAAGGCTTGATGCGGAAAAGCTGGGGTTTGGCGTGACCGTCTTTTTGGGGGTCAAACTGGCCATCAAGGGCCGTGTCAGCCTTGAGGATTTCGAACGCGCAGTCTCGGCAATCCCCGAGGTGCAGACTGTTGAACATGTGCTTGGCCTTTATGACTACCGCCTGCGCGTCGTCGCGCGTGACCTGCCGGATTTCGAGCGGGTCTTGCGGCGGCGGATCATGACGCTTCCGGGGGCGGGCGAAGTCGAGGCAAACGTCTTGTTGAGCGAAGAACGCCTGCCCGGACCGCTCAGCGCATCCCCAGACCCAATTGCATGAGCATCTTGCGCACCGGAGCCATCCCGTAGAGCAGATCGAGCCCGGCCGCGCGTGCATCCCGCGCCAAGGGCGCGCGCGCCTGACTGGCGCGGTTCAGCAGGTTGATCCCCTGCAGGCGCAGCGCGATGTCACCGTGGCGTGCCTTGTGATACGCGTCCAGCATCTGTGCATCGCCCAATCCGTCCGCGCGCGCCTCGGCAAGGTCCAGAAGGGTGGTGATGTCAGCCAGCGACATGTTCAATCCTTGCGCGCCGATCGGGGGCATGACATGGGCCGCCTCCGCAATGAGGGCAATCCGTTCTCCAACAAGCGTTTCGGCGTGTTGGGTGATGATCGGCCAGACCTGGCGCGGTGAAACGGCGGTCAAAGGCCCGAAAAGGTGGCAACTGCGCTCGGACGCCTCGGCGTTAAACGCGGCTTCGTCGAGGGTGGCGCGGGCCTGTGTTTTGGGTCCGTCGTCCATCCAGACCACCGCGGAACAGGGCAGCCCGTCGTGATCGGGCAGCGGCACCAGCGTAAAGGGGCCACCCGCGCGATGCACTTCGGTTGACACGTTGTCATGCGGGATCGGATGCGTGACGGCAAAAGCCAGCGCCTTTTGTCCGTAACGCTTGGTCTGCACGCCAATCCCCGCGGCCTGACGCATCGGGCTGTCCCGTCCGTCTGCAGCAATGACCAATTTCGAGGTCACGCGCGTACCATCCGTCAGGCCGACGCGCGCTTCCCCGATGCGGGTGAAAAGGGTGGTGGTGCCGGTCCCCGGGAGAAAATCCACATTCGGCAGGTCAGCCAGCCGCGCGACGATCTCCCGGCGCAGCAACCAGTTGGGAAAATTCCAGCCGAAAGGCTGGTCGGATATGTCTGCGGCATCGAAATCATGCACCACTCGGGGCGTCGGTTCTGCCCCGCCTGCGTCGACGATGCGCATCACCTGTAGCGGCGCGGCATGCGGCGCAAGCGCCGTCCAGAGGCCCGCGCGGTCAAGAAGCGTGCGCGCAGGTTGCAGTATTGCGGTACTGCGCAGGTCTGCCCCGTGATCGTCGCGGTTTGTGACCGGGGGGGCGGGGTCTACGCAGATGACATTGAATCCGGCCGTCCCAAAGGTTGCTGCCGCGGTCAAACCGGCGATCCCGCCGCCTGAAATAAGGATATCGCAATCGGTCATAACGCCTCCGCTCTGCGCGCTTCAGATAAGGCGCGACAGAAAATCAGATAGATCATCGGTGTGAAAATGCACGTGCGACCCTTCGGCGCGGGCAGGGGCCACGTGGACGGTCGCCATGCCCATTTCATGAGGGGCCGCAAGGTTTCGCGCGTCATCCTCGAACATTGCGGCGCTTTCGGTTGCCAGCCCGTCCAGCGAAAAGACCGCATCAAAGGCGGCGCGTTCCGGCTTGGGCAGGAACCCGGCATGCTCGACCCCGTAGACGGCATCGAAAAGCCCACTGAGGCCACGCGCAGCCAGCACCCGTTCTGCATAAGGCGCGCAGCCGTTGGTGTAGACGATCCGTCGGCCCGGCAGGGCGCGCAAGGCACCGGCGAGTGTCGGATCCGGTATCAGGCGATCCAGCGGGATATCGTGTACATCGTCAAGGTAAGGGCCCGGATCGACCCCGTGTTCGCGCATCAAACCGGCAAGCGTCGTTCCGTGGGTCTGCCAGTAATGCAGCCGCAAGCGGTCCGCCTCGGATTTGTCGACGCCAAGCGCGCTCATCACCCAGGCTGTCATGCGTACCTCGATCAGATCGAAGAGACGCGCGGAGGGCGGATAAAGCGTGTGGTCAAGGTCAAAGACCCACGTCGTGACATGAGAGAATGCATCGCGTGCCATGACGTTGTTGGTAGTGCGCAGCGCTGGGCATGTCCAGCGGGGTTGCGCGAACGGGGTCTGCGGCTATGGTGGCGCGACATGAGAAAGACCAGTATCCGATGACCTCGCCGAAACCGATCCTTACAGACGCCTATTCCCTGATCCTGGAGGCGATAGACACCGGGACATACCGTCCCGGCGACCGCTTGGTCGAGAGCGAGTTGGCAGAGCGTTTCGGCGTATCGCGCACGCCCATCCGCGAGGCGCTTCAGCGGTTGGAAACACAATCGTTGCTGGCCCGTGACGGGCGCAGCCTGATCGTGGCGTCGCTGGATCACAACCAGATGGCCGAACTTTACGTGGTGCGCGGAGAACTTGAGGGGCTTGCCGCCCGCCTTGCCGCGCGCCATGCCACGTCGGAAGAAGTCCGCCTGCTGCGCGAAATGGTCGAGACGGACAATAGCCTGTGCGACAAGCCCGCATTATTGGCACGGGCGAACCGACGTTTTCACAAGCAGATCCACCTGGCCTCCCATAACCGCTACCTTGTGCAGCAACTTGACCTTGTTCACCGTTCGATGGCGCTGATGGCCACGACATCGCTGGCTGCTGTCGGGCGGGGCGCGATTGCGCAGCGCGAGCATGACCGGATCGTATCGGCAATCGAAGCGCGCGATGAGGACGGGGCCGATGCTGCGCTGCGAGAGCACATCTCGGTTGCATTTACGACCCGGTTGAAACAAGAGGCCGCCGCGCGCGAGGCCGAGGTCTAGCGCGTCTCGGGTGCTATTCCATGCTGCGTCTTGTCCCAAAAGAACGGCTGCACGATGAGCTCTTTCAGCGCCTTGTAGGCCGCAAGCATGCCCAAAGGATAATAGAACAGCGTTGTCGGGACAAAGGCCATAAGATGCCTGTGTTCCTTGCCTGATACCGCCGTCATCGAAATGGCCATGTTGATGAGCTCGGCACAAAGAAATGCGCCCGCCATCCATAGGGCAACCGTATTGCCCAGCGTGAGCGCGACAGGATGGTGGAATCCGAACAATGTAATCCAGAACGACCACAGCAAGGGCGCGCAGGCGAATTGCGCGAAGGTGGCAAGGAATATCGTCTGGACGCCCAGAAACCGCGCGGTGCCCAGTTCTTTCCATAGTTGCAGCGGATTGCGCATATGCACGAGCCACGTCACCATGAAACCCTTTAGCCAACGCGACCGCTGCCGAACCCAAGGCCAGGCGCGGCAATTCGCCTCTTCGTAGGTGACGGTGCGCACCAGTTCCGTCACATATCCGTGGCGGGCCAGCCGCACGCCCAGATCGGCGTCTTCCGTTACGTTATGCGCGTCCCAACCGCCAAGTTCCTCCAATATATGGCGTCGGAAAAACAGCGTGGTTCCGCCCAGCGGCACAACCAGCCCCAGCTTGGCCATTCCCGGTTGTACCATCCGCCACCAAGCGGCGTATTCGATGGTAAAACAGCGCGATAGCCAATTTGTGCGCGAATTGTAATAGTCAAGGATCCCCTGCAGACAGGCGACATTGTCAGGGGCAGCCTGAAAGCGGTTCACGATGCGCTCGATCTGGTCCGGCTCGGGTGCATCCTCGGCATCCCAAACCCCGATGATGGAGCCGCGACAGAAATCCAGCGCATAGTTCAGCGCCCGCGGTTTGGTGGTCAGCCGGTTTGCGCTGGGGACTTCGATAACGCTGATCCAGTTCGGCAGAACCGTGCGCGCGATGGTCTCACGCGTCACGTGGTCCTCCGCTTCGAGAACCAGCACCACCTCCAGCAATGATTTCGGATAGGTCAGCCGCGAAAGGCGTTTGATCAGGGCGCCCGCAATTTCCTTTTCTTTCAGTAACGGAACAAGAACGGACACCTGCGGCAGCCGGAACGGCACCGGATCGACCTGTGGGATCGCGCGTTCCGCTCGTTGCGCGCGCAGTTGCGCCCAGAACGCTGCGGCCTTGAGCGTTGTCGTCATCATCAATGTAATGAATGCGAACATCATCGCAATTGTCATCGTCCAGAGCGGCGCGAGGATAAGCGCGCTGATGCCGGCGCAACCTACCGCGCCGGCCCAGACAGCTCGGCGCGTGGGGTTATTGCCCCAGCGCCGGCAACTTTCCGCGGCGGGCACGCGCGTCGCCGCCCTGTGGGCCAGTTCCATCCCGTACAACAGGTTGATGGCCGCGCGGATCTGCACTTCGTCGGCGATAACGGGCAGCATGCGCATGCCTTGCGCCCCCAGACATTGTCGCAGATGCGCAAAGCGGTCGGGGCGGTTTGTCGCCACCAGCAATATGTCCCCCATATGCATCCAGGGCACGACACCATGTGCGAGACACAGCGAAGACGGCAGCGCCTCCGCCATCTTTGCGTCTGGCGGGTCCATGTCCAGATCGACCTGCTGCGCCTGATGATAGTTGGCGATCGCGCGCAGGATATCTGTCTGCGAGGCCAGCCCTTCCGAAACGAGGATTTCACCTAGGGGCGCGTCAATCTTGCGTTGGCGGTCCAGCGCATGCACCAGGTCCGCCTGATCAATGATCCCATCGTTGACCAGATGCCGCCCGAACGGGACCCGTTCGGTATGCGGATCGGCGACCTGTAATCCTGGCAGGTATAAACGTAGATCACTCATCAGCGCACCATTAAGACTCTCCATCGCGGAGTGTCGCAGGTGAACCTTAATGTCCCGTTAACGGTCGGTTAACCTAGAGCGCGGTGGTTCAGACCGGTTCTTTCTGCCGAGCAGCCATCGCAGCCGCGAACCGTTCGAACAGGTAATAGCTGTCTTGCGGGCCGGGGCTTGCCTCGGGGTGATGCTGCACTGACCAAACTGGGCGATCGGCCATGCGGATACCGCAATTGGATCCGTCAAAAAGGGATTTGTGCGTCTCTATCACACCGTCAGGCAGCGTCTGCGCATCGACGGCAAAGCCGTGGTTCATCGACGTGATCTCGACCTTGCCGGTATCCATATCCTTGACCGGATGGTTGGCTCCGTGATGGCCATGGCTCATCTTGATCGTGCTCGCTCCGAGTGCGAGCGCCAACATCTGGTGTCCAAGGCAAATTCCGAAAACCGGCAGTTCTGTCTTTTCCAGCACGTCGCGGATCATTGGAACGGCGTATTTTCCTGTCGCCGCCGGATCACCTGGACCGTTGGACAAAAACACCCCGTCCGGCTCATGCGCCATGATGTCGTCATAGGTGGCGGACGCCGGCAAAACGGTCACGTCACAGCCCGCAGAGGCAAGGCAACGCAGGATATTGCGCTTGGCACCGTAATCGATGGCGACGACCTTGTGCACCGGCGCGGTCTGCGGCGAATACCCGTCCGGCCATGCCCACCGCATTTCATTCCAGCGGTAAGTCTGGGCGCAGGTGACGTCCTTGGCCAGATCCATACCTTCGAGGCCTGCAAAAGCGCGCGCGGCAGCGACCAGCGCTTGCGGGTCGAAATTTCCGTCGGGATCATGCGCAAGTGCAGCATGCGGCGCACCGTGATGGCGGATCGCGCGCGTCAGCCGCCGCGTGTCGATCCCGCCGATGGCGATACGCCCGCGCGCTGAAAGCCAGTCCGACAGAACCTGAACACTGCGCCAATTGCTCGGCTCGGTCGGCATCCATTTGACGACCATGCCGGAGGCCACGGGGTCGCCGGTTTCGTCATCCTCGGGATTGGTGCCGACATTGCCGATATGCGGAAAGGTGAAGGTCACGATCTGGCCGGCATAGGAAGGATCGGTCATGATCTCCTGATACCCGGTCATGGCGGTGTTGAAACAAAGCTCGGCTACCGTCTGACCGGTTGCCCCAAAGCCCATTCCATAGAAAAGAGAGCCATCAGCGAGGGCAAGGCAGGCCGTAGGGCGAGTAGGGGTATGCAGGGCCATTATGGATCCTTCCAGAGGGCAGCGGAACAAGCGAGTGTGTTTGGCAAACGCCCGCAACCTATATGTGCCGATCCGAAGGGTCAAGATCAGCACCTGAATCAAAAGGGCTCGGTTTCAGGCTTTTACCTAGCGTCAAGGGCCATTGATTGGATCCGGCCGATTGGGTAGGGTGCGCAGCCTGACCGGCATGCAATAAAAGGACATTCCATGGCCCTGCGCACGCGTATCTCCGAAGATCTGAAACAAGCGATGAGGGACAAGGCTGCGAGCCGTCTTTCCACCCTGCGCCTCGTCAATGCGGCGATCAAGGACAAGGATATCGCGGCCCGTGCCGAAGGAAACGACGACGGCGTCGGCGAGGACGAAGTCCTCGCGATTCTTGGCAAGATGGCCAAGCAACGCAATGAATCTGCACGCGCTTACGAAGAGGGAGGGCGTCTTGATCTTGCCGAACGCGAGCGTGAAGAGATCGCGATCATCGAAGAATATCTGCCAAGGCAGCTTTCCGCGGACGAATCCGAAAAAGCCGTCGATGCGGCGATCTCGGAAGTCGGTGCATCGTCCATCCGCGATATGGGCAAGGTGATGGGCATTCTAAAGGACCGCTACGCCGGCCAGATGGATTTCGGCCGCGTGGGGCCTGTGGTCAAAGACCGGCTCGGCTAAAGCGTTTTGCGATTTGCCTTGGCCGATGAGGTAAGGCCAAAGGCGCGCGTCCCTGCCGATTACGGCGCGAGGACGCGCTGTAAATCGTCATAAAGCGCGATCCGCTCTTCCTCGCTCAGAAACGCGCCGATCTCGACCTCGCGGCCTTTGCCGCGCAGCGTGACGTAATGCGGGATCGGCCCTTCCTCCGCGTATTTCGTCACCTTTGTCCAGTACCGCTCGCAGTCCCATTCCTGAAGGTCACCCTTGGGGTTCCTGCGTACGAGATGGGCGTGGTTCTCATCCAGAGTCAGTTCTTCGCAAATTTGACGGGCGCGGTGGTTGCGTTGCAGAGCGAAATAAATTCCCCAGACAGCCGCCAGTGTAAACGGCAAAATTCCCCACAGAATCGGAGAACCCAGGAGCGGCAGGACCGGAATGCTGATCAGTGTGAACGTGGTGAGGACGAACGCGGCCATTCCCCTTGCAGGAAGGGATTCGTGCGGCCAGAGCCGCAAGACCTGCGGTGTAGTGCGGGGGGCTGATGTCCACTCGTAAGGCATGACGGAAGTTTTAGATCCGGGCAGGCATTTGGCAATGCGGCATGGAGGCACTGAAACGTAAAAAAGAGGCCCCGACCGCCGTCAGAGCCTCTTTTGGTTTTTTAATCAACCCATTGGTCTAGTGACCGGGCTGTTTGTCCCATTCTTCCTGCTTGGGCAGGATTTCAAACGTGTGCTCAGGCGGTGGGCTTGGCAGCGTCCATTCCAGCGTATCGGCATATTCGTTCCAGGGGTTGTTCGCCGTTGAACGCGCACCCCAACGCAGGGTGTAGGCGATGATCCCGAAGAAGAACAGGAACGATGCGAAGGACAGGAAAGCACCCCAGCTGGACCACAGGTTCCAGTATGCAAAGGCATCCGGATAGTCGATGTAGCGG